>JBDTSV010000205.1:0-36928 GCA_039930985.1 Pseudomonadota bacterium | reverse complement strand
GGCGCGACGCGCGTCAATCACGACGTGAAGCTGGCGATCCACGCTGGCGCCGACGTGATTGTGGTCGACGGCATGCAGGGCGGCACGGCCGCGACGCAGACGGTGTTCATCGAGCACGTGGGCATTCCCACGCTGGCGGCGGTGCGGCAGGCGGTCGAAGCGATCGACGACCTCAACATGCGCGGCAAAGTGCAGCTGATCGTCTCGGGCGGCATCCGCACCGGCGCCGATGTGGCCAAGGCGATCGCCATGGGTGCGGACGCGGTCGCGATCGGACAGGCGGTGTTGATGGCGCTCGGTTGCAACAGCGACAGCTATCTCGTGGGCGACAGTCACGTGTCGGCGGTCGAGGACTACGCCAGGCTCGGCACCGCGCCAGGCTTCTGCCATCACTGCCACACCGGGCGCTGTCCGGTCGGCGTGACTACTCAGGATGCGGTTCTCGAACAGCGGCTGGATCCGTTGAGCGGTGCCAAGCGGCTCACGAACTATCTGAAGACGTTGAACATGGAACTCACCACGATTGCGCGCGCCTGCGGCAAGCAGGATGTGCATCACCTCGAGCGCGAAGACCTGGTGGCGCTGACCGTCGAAGCCGCGGCGATGGCGAATGTGCCATTGGCCGGCACCAACTGGGTGCCGGGCCGGGAACAAGGCAAAACTTAGGAGGGCTTGTCTGACACGAGGCGCCGCGCGTGGCTGCATGTGCCGCCGGGGCGCGCCCGCTAGGCTTCGCGCCATGAAAACTCCTCATCGTGAACGCCTTCCGGACATTCCCCAGCCATGGCCGACGGCGGTTCGCAGCGAAGTGGTCAGCTACAGCGACGACCGGCACACGCGCGGCCTGCGCGCGCTCGAGGAAATCACCGGCGATTCCGGTGAGAAGGTGGTCGAGTCGCTGCGCGATATCGCCCCGGACCTGGCGGAGTGGATCATCGATTTCTCGTATGGCGACGTCATGGCGCGGCCGGGCCTCGACCGGCGCTCACGCCAGTTCGCGACCATCGCCGCGTTGACGGCGCTCGGCAATGCGCAGCCGCAACTCAAAGTGCACATCGAAGGCGCGCTCAACGTGGGTTGCAAACCGCAGGAAGTGGTCGAGGTCATTTTGCAGATGGCGGTGTACGCGGGGTTCCCAGCGGCCATCAACGCGCTCAACGTGGCGCGCGAGGTTTTCAAAGAGCGTTAGTCAGAACCAGGCACGGACGCCGGCCACGAACGTGACCTCATCGGGATCTTCGCCCGCCGCGCGCGCGAGCTTCGCGCTGTCGCCGAAGCGCCGCGACCAGTTCACGCCGACATAGGGCGAAAACTCGCGCCGGATTTCGTAGCGCAATCGCACGCCGAGTTCCAGGTTCGACAACCCCGTACCGATGAGCCGCTCGGGATCGTCGCGGCTGTAGGCGCTGATCAAAGCTTCCGGATGCAGGATCAGGCGCTGCGTGAGCAGCAGGTCGTAGTCGGCGGCGATGCGCAGCGCCGCTCGCTCATCGTCCGCCACATACGCCATCGCCTCGAGGTCGATGAACCCCGGCGTCATTCCTGCAACTCCGAAGGCAAGCCAGCTTCGCGCGGGACCATCGCCGAGATCCTGACGCAGCCCCAGCCGCGTGCTCCACCATGCGCTCGCGATGTGATCCCAAAGCAGCTCGACGCGCGCCTCGTCGGCACTTGCGGCGTGTGCGCCTTCGGACTCGAACCACAGCTTGTTGAAATCGCCGCCGTACCAGGCGCTGGCGTCCCACAGGTATTCGGACGCGGCGGTGTCGCGCCATTCGAGCCGGTCGAGCATGGCCTTGCCGAGCAGCTTGCGATCGTCCATGCCCATCATCTGCGCCATTTCGCGATAGGACATTTCGTGCATGCGCGACTGCGGCGGATCGGGCGGCACGTGCTCGAGCTGACTCTGGCCCGTGGATTCCTGCGCAACGGCGCCGAGCGCAAACAAGGCTGACAAGCCGGCAAGGAACATTTGCCTCACGCCACCACCACTTCGCGGAACATGCCGGCTTCCATGTGATAGAGCAGGTGACAGTGATAGGCCCAACTACCGAGCGCGTCCGCGGTCACTTCATAAGCCACGCGCTGCCCGGGCTGCACCGTGAGCGTGTGCTTGCGCACCTGGAATTCACCGCGCGCATCCACTATTTCGCTCCACATGCCATGCAGATGGATCGGGTGCGTCATCATGGTGTCGTTCACCAGCACGACGCGCAGACGCTCGTTGTGCGTGAAACGCAGCGGCTCGGCGGCGGAGAATTTCTGGCCGTTGAACGACCAGATGTAGCGCTCCATATGGCCGGTGAGATGCAACTCGATCTCGCGGGCCGCGTGGCGTGAGTCAATGGGCCCGCCGAGCGTCGAGAGATCCGCATACGTGAGCACGCGCCGGCCGTTGTCGCGCAGGCCGACGCCCGGATCGTCGAGCCGTGTATTCGGCATCGCCACCCGCATATCGACAATGGGTCCGGATTCGGCGGGCGCGTGATTCACGGCCGGCATCGACGAAGGATCCATCTGTGAATGGTCCATGCCGGCGTGATTCATGCCCATGTCGGCCATCGTCAGGATGGCGCGCGCATCGGGCGCCGGCACCTCGGCCGTCATGCCGGCGCGCGGCGCCAGCGTGCCGCGTGCATACCCGGATCGATCCATGGACTGCGCGAACACGGTGTAGGCCGCATCGCCGGGCGTCACCAGGACGTCATACACCTCAGCCGTGCCGATACGGAATTCATCCACGGTCACCGGTTCGATGTCCTGGCCGTCGGTGGCCACCACGGTCATCTCGAGCCCGGGAATCCGCACGTCGAAAAAGCTCATCGACGAACCGTTGATGATGCGCAGCCGCACGCGCTCGCCGGGCCTGAACAGGCCGGTCCAGTTCGCCGCCGGCGCCCTGCCGTTCATTAGATAGGTGTACGCATAACCCGAGACGTCGGCGAGGTCGGTGGCGTCCATGCGCATCGCACCCCACATGCGCCGCTCGGCGACCGTGGCGGAAAAGCCTTTCTCGCGCACGTCGGCGAGGAAATCCTGCGCGGTGCGTTTGCCGAAGTTGTAATAGCCGCTCGAGCGCTTGAGCGTGGCGTAGATGTGTTCGGGGTCGTGATCGGTCCAGTCGGACAGCAGCAGCGTGTGCTCGCGATCGGCCGCGTGGCGTTCGCCGCCGCGGCGCTCGACGACCAGCGGGCCGTACAACCCGATCTGTTCCTGGAAGCGCGAGTGCGAGTGGTACCAGTAGGTTCCGGACTGGTTCACCTTGAAGCGGTAAGTGAACGTGGCGCCGGGCGCAATGCCGTTGAACGAGAGACCGGGCACTCCATCCATGTCCGCCGGCACGATGATCCCGTGCCAGTGGATCGAGGTCTGCTCGCGCAGGTTGTTAGTGACGCGGATGGTGACCGTGTCGCCCTGGCGCATGCGCAGCAGGGGCGCGGGCACCTGGCCATTGACCGCCACCGCGCGCCGCGCCGCGCCGGTGATGTTGACCGGCAGCTCGTCGATGGTGAGGTGGAAGTCCGGTCCGATGAGTTCCGCCGGCGTGTCAGCGCCTGCCGCCAATGCGCGGCCACGCTCGTTAGCTAACAACACTGCGCCGCCCGCGGCGCCAAGCACGAATTTACGTCGCGTCAGCACTGTGAAGCTTGTAGTTGCGTAGCCGCAATGCATTGCTGATGACAGCAGATGGAGCATTTTCCCGGCCCCACCTGGCGAATCTGCGAATGCATGAGACAGGTGTAGATAGTTGTCGTGGCGACATCTGCGGCCGCAGGCGGTTTGGCTGGAGGCGTCGGCGCGTGACAGCAGGCACCGGGGTGGTGTGAGTGAGTGCCGTTCATTGAACGGTTTCCTCGCCCAGTGCCTTGAGGATGGGGCATTCAGCGGCACGCCCGTGACCCGGGCACTGCGCGATGAGCGTGGCCAAGGCTTGTTGTACCCGCCGCAGCGCCGCGAGTCGCTTATTGACCTCGGTCAGTTTGCGTTCTGCGGTGCGCTTGATTCGGGCGACGTCACGTTGTCGGGAAAGACCGAGAAGCTCACCGATGTCCCGCAGCGAGAAGCCCAGTTCCTGCGCACGACGGATGAAGCGAAGCCGCGCCATCTGCGGATCGCCATAGCGGCGGTATCCGGAAGGCAGCCTTGCCTGGGGGGCGAGCAGGCCGCTCTTCTCGTAGTAGCGCACGGTGTCGATGCTCACGCCGGCGCGTTTGGCCAGCGTGCCGATGCCGATCGATTCCATAACTCCGGTCTCCATGCGGCGCATCCTAAAGTATGGACCATACTCCAGAGTCAAGCTTCGCGGTCGCGGTGAACTACCTACGAGTTCTGTCAGACTTGCCACCATGAGTCCACAGACTGGTTTGCTGCGTTCACGCGAATCCCACGCTCGCGTGACATTCGTGGAGCTTTTCTTCGATCTGGTGTTCGTGTTCGCGGTCACGCAGCTCTCGCACACGCTGCTCGAGCACCTCACGCCCGGCGGTGCGCTGCGGACGGTGTTCCTGCTGCTCGCCGTGTGGTGGGTATGGATGTACACGTGCTGGTTCACCAACTGGATCGACCCGGACAGGCCGGCGGTGCGCATGCTGCTGTTCGCCCTGATGCTCGCGGGCCTGCTGATGTCGGCGGCGATCCCGGATGCCTTCGGTCACCAGGGCCTGCTGTTCGCGCTGGCCTATGCCTTCATCCAGGTCACGCGTTCGATGTTCATGGTCTTCGCGACGCGCCACCGCGATCCGGTCAATCATCGCAATTTTCTGCGCATCACTGCGTGGCTCTGTGTCTGGCGTGCTCTGGATCGCCGGCGGGATCGCCGAGGGCGACGCCCGAGTGGCGGCCTGGGTCGTGGCGATTTCGCTCGAAATCGGCGGTCCGTTCGTCGGCTATCACGTGCCCGGGCTAGGGCGTTCGAGCACCGCCGACTGGAAGGTGGATGGCGCGCACATGGCCGAACGCTGCGCGCTGTTCGTCATGATCGCGCTCGGCGAATCGATCCTGGTAACCGGGGCGACGGCGGCGTCCTTGCCGGCTACCACTGCCGCCACCTGCGCATTCGTGGTGGCATTCGTGGGCAGCGTCGCCATGTGGTGGATCTATTTCAACATCGGCGCCGAGCGCAACAGTCGCGAGATTGCCAGCTCCGCCGACCCGGGGCGGTTCGCGCGCGCTGTATACACCTATTTCCACATTCCGATCGTCGCCGGAATCGTGGTGTGCGCCGTGGCCGACGAAATCACCATTGCGCACCCGGACGGTCACATCGAACTTCCGGCCGCGATTGCCTTGTTAGGCGGCCCGGCGCTCTATCTGCTGGGCAATGTGTTCTTCAAGCGCGCCAGCGCCAACAACCACCCGCTTTCGCACCTGGTCGGACTCGGGTTGCTGGGGCTAATCGCGCCGTTTTGCCTGCTGTTCACGCCGTTGACTCTCGGCGCCGCGACCACGCTCGTGCTGGTCATCGTGGCCGTCTGGGAGACTCGTTCCTTCTCCCAGCGCGCCACGCTGCAGCCACAGAAATCGCAGGCGCGTTCCTGACCGACGATCGTCGTCCTTCACCAGCAGATCTTCATCGGCTCCATTGAAGATTCCCGAAAGGCCCATCACGCGCGCCTCAGATCGGGCACGGCAGTGATGCGCGCCGGCATTCCCATCACATAGCGCGACATCGACTTGCCGGCGAACGCGAGGTCGCGCGGCTCGACGTGGGTGAGCACCAGCCCCGCGAGCATGGCGCCGCGTTCACGCAGCAACCGCGTGGCGACGGCGAGCTCGGCGTTGGTGCTCTCGCCATTGCGGGTCACGATGACCGTCTGGTCGGCGACACTCGCGAGCGTGAGCGCATCGGAGAGCAGGCCCGCCGGCGGACTGTCGATGATGATGGCGTCGTACCGCTGCCGCAAACGTGCCATGAGACCCGAGAAGGTATGCACCGTGAGCTTGTCGAGCGCAGTCGACGCGTTCCGCTCCGCCAGCAGCATGTCGAGCCCGGTGTTCTCATCGACTTGCAACACATCATTGACCGTGGCACGCATTTCGAGCACGGCCGCAATGCCGCGCGTGCATTCGCCGACCCGCGCCAGCTTGCTCGCCGCCGGGCAGCGCAGATCCATTTCGAGGAACAGCGTGCGTACGCCGGAACGCGCCAGCGAACGCGCCACCGACATCGCGACCAGCGTCTTGCCCTGGCTCGGCACCACCGAGGTGAACAGGCACACCTTGGTTTCACGCGCGGCCTGCTGCTCGAACAACGCGTGGCGCAACGAGCGGATGCTTTCTATATAGAGCCGCGGATCGCGGATTTTCACCTGGCCGACTTCGCGCGCCTCGTTGCGAAACCGTGGAATGGCGACCAGCGCGCGCAGACCCACGGCGTCGGCAATGGAATTGAGGCTGGGCGAACCGGGGCGCAGCATCTGCATCAGCACCGCCAGCAAAGCGCCTCCGAACAGCGAAGCGAGCAAGCCGACAGCAAGGAACAGCGAAGTGCGCGGGAACGATGGCTTGGCTGGCGGAACTGCGCGCGAGACGATCACCGCGGTGGGCTCGGAATAGCCGCGTTCGGCAAGCTGCGTCTGATAGCGATTCAGCACCGTCTCGAAGACGGTGCGCTTCACCTGTGCTTCGGCGGTGAGCGCAGGCAGGGCCGAAGAAACCTTGTCCTGCGTCTCCTTGTTGGTGGTTTCGCTGCCGACCGCGGCCGACAGGTCGTTCACCTGGCGTCGCCAGGAACTCACGCTGGCCGCGGCTTCCCGCTCAACACGCGCCAGCTGCTTTTCCAGTGTCTGGTTGATGCTGGCGAGACTCTCGCGTTGCTTGACGAGGGTGGGGTGATTGTCGGTCAGGCGCGTCGCCATCGACGCCACGGCCGCTTCCGCCTGTACGCGACTGCGCAGCAGGTCCGTCAGCGGCTCGTTGGCGAGCAGCGCCGCCGCGTTGCTCGGATCGGCGCCGCTGCGCACGGCGCGGATCTCGGCGAGCTGCGATGCCTGGGTAGATAGCTGGCGGCGCGCGTCGACGAGCTGGGTCGACAGCTGCGAGAGCCGCTGCTCGACCATGGTCGAGTCCTGCGAAGTCACGATGCCGTGCTGCAGCTGGTATTCCTGCACGCGCGCGTCGGCGTCGCGCGCCTCCTTGGCGCGGGCGTCCACTTCGTGCTTGAGCCACTCGAGCGACTTCTGATCGGAGTCGCCACGTCGGCTGGCCTGCTCGCGCAGGTACGCCTCGGCGTGCGCGTTGGCGATGGCGGCGGCGAGCCGGGGATTGCCGGCGGTGAAATCGATGGCCACCGTCTTGCTGCGTCCGTCGTTGAACACACCGAGTCGATCCTGATAAGCGCGAAGGACCTGGTCGAGGGTGAGTTCCTCGGCCGACAGGAACGGATGTGCGCTTTCGGGCGCACGGTGGAAGCCGAGCTGCTCCAGCAACCCTGGTTCTGGCAGGAATTCCGGCTGGCGCGCGAGCTGCAGACCTTCGATGACCGAGCGGCTGAGCTCGTCGCTGCCGACGATGGCGGTTTCGCTGCGGATGAAGAACGGATCGGTGGTGGCGAGCACGCGTGCCTGCGTAGGCGCATCGCCGAGCTCCTCGGTGACGGGCGCGAGCAGCACCACGGCATGCGCCGTGTATGCCGGCTGCAACGAAAAGATGTACGTCGCGATGCCGGCAAACAGCAGTGCCGCGGAGAACAGCAACGTCAGCCACCGCTGGCGGATGGCGCGCCACAAACTCTGCAGGCTGAGAGGCGAGGTATCGTCCATGGCGCGTTCTACCTTTCTCCTAGAGCCTGGCGATGTAGGCGAGGTTCGCGACATGACGATCAAAGCTGCGCCCAGGCGTCTGGTGATCGCGCGCCCCATAGTCGTAGACGAATCTCAGCACCGAGTGTCGTCCGAATGCCCAGGTCATGCCGAGTTCCGCCTGCCAGGCGGTGTCGACGCGGTCGACAGTCGCGAAGTCGTCGGCGATGAAGCGCGCGCCGCCATGCAGTACGAGATTGCGGCTGTATTCGTGCGTGATCTGCAGCGACACATCGTTGCGCACCTTGGCGAAGGCGCCCTCGATGCGCGTCGGCGCGTCGGTGCGCAAGGCCAGGGCTCGCAGCGTCGTGAGACGCGTCGGATGCCACAACAGCGCGCCACGCAGCGCCACACCGTCGAGCGGTTCGGCGTCGTCGTCGTAGCGACGTTCGAAATAGCCGGCGCCAAGCTCGATTTCCAACAGCTCATTGACGTCGAAACGGAGGCCCAGCAGCCCGCCCGACGTATCCGCCGACATGGCGTTCGGCGCGGGATCGTCGAACTCATCGCGATTGAAGTAGCCGGTGGCGACCCACGACAGATCGGAGCGCAGTTGATAGGAGCCGCGCAACTCGCCGCGATACTGCGCGCGATCGCGGATTTCCTGGCCGGGCGCGTCGTATTGCAGGCGCCGCACATCCACGTGTGTCTCCAACGCGAACCGGTTGAACAGGTGGGCGTGCGTGATGGCCGCGCGCAGGTCGTCGTAGGGACTCAGGGCCAAGGTGGTCGGCGTCTCGATGTCGTAACGGGACTCGATGTCGCGTTCCGCGCTGAACCCCGCCGTCAGCTTGTTCTGTGGGCCGATCCATCCGTCGTACCGCGCCAGTGCCCCGTACTCGGTCGCGTCCTGATCGCGGGCGTTCTCGTAGCGCTGCGCGCGCACGAAGGTTGAACCGACGATGTCGCGCGTCGACGAGTGGTTGGTGGCGCGAACCAGGCCCTCGGCGGTGGCCACGCCTTCGGCATCGGAAATGTCAGGCTGCGCATACACGTTGGAGTCCATGCCGAACGACACGCCGAGCGCGGCCCGCACGTCGAACGAACCCGCGTGCATGCCGCCCTCGGCGCCGTCGGTATCGAACAGCTCGGCGCCGCGGTCATCGACGAACAGAGCGCGCGGCGCAAGCGACTGCGCCCGCGCAGTCGCGACCAGCAGCAGCGCGCAGACGAACGCGAACGCAACGCGCCCGACGCAAAGACCGAATCGTTGAAACCGCGCCGGCTTCAGAAGTGCCTCTCGAAAACGTAGACCACATCACCGGGCAACACGCGGGCGTCGCGCCTGGCGCGCGCCTCGCTGGCCGAACCATTGTGCTTGCGGGTCACCGACACCTCGTCCTGCGATGCACGGAACGTGAAGCCGCCGGCGATGGCGACCGCCGTGAGCACCGTCATCTCGGGGACGTAGGGGTAGGAGCCCGGATTCTTGACCTCGCCGAGAATGAAGAAAGGCCGATATTCCTCGACCTGCAGGGTGACGTCGGGCGACTTCACCGCCTTGACGTTGAGCTGGCTCACCAGCCGCTTCTGCAGCTCGGGCACCGACAGACCCTGCGCCTGCACCTGGCCCACGAGCGGCATCACCAGCGCGCCATTGTCGGAGATCTTGAAGATGCCGGACAGATCAGGCTCGCCGAACACCGTGACGCGTAACGAGTCACCGGCGCCCAGTAGATAGACGGCGCCATTCTGGTCGTTGGCAAGCGCGGGCAGGCGGCCCGAGGGACTGGCGCAACTCGAAAGCAACGCCAGAATGCCGAGCAAAATGGCGCGGGCGGCCGTGCCCATCTGAACCTGGCTCATGCGGCGACTCCGGGAAGGCCTTGCGTCGCCTCCTGCAATGCGAGCTGGCGGTCGAGGCCGGTAGGCATCGGCGGCATGTCTCGAAAAGCCTCCCAGCATCGCTCGACGAAACTTTCATAAGTGTCGCGGAAGATGTGCGCCGAGAAGCGCTGCGCGTTCTGCCAGCAATCGAGTGGCGCGATGCGGTCCTCGTGGCGTTCGAAGTGAAGCACCGCCTCGGCGATCGTCGCGGGGTCCTGGCGATCGAAAAACGCGCCCGTGGGCCTGGCATGATCGAGCCCGTGGATGGTCTCGAGCGCGCCGCCGCGTCCGTAGGCAAGCACCGGTGTACCGCATGCCTGAGCTTCCACCGGCGTGATGCCGAAGTCCTCTTCCGCCGCGAAGATGAAGCAACGCGCTCTTTGCATGAGATCGCTGAGCACGCTCGCGGGCTGGTAGCCCAGGATTTCGACATTGGGCCCGGCGAGAGCCTTGATGCGCTTCATCTCGGGCCCGTCACCCACGACCACGAGTTTGCGGTCGGGCAGGACGCGGAACGCTTCGACGATGGCCGCGATCTTCTTGTATGGAACCATGCGCGAGGCGGTCAGGTAGAAAGACTCCTTGTTGGTCCGCATCGAGAAGTTGTCGACGTCCACCGGTGGATAGATGACGGTGGCTTCGCGCCGATACACCTTCCAGATGCGCCGCGCGATGAACTGGGAATTGGCGATGAAGTAATCGACGCCGTTCGAGGTGCGCAGATCCCAGCCGCGCGCGCGATGCAGCATATAGCGCGCGAGATAGCTGCGCATTCCCTTGTCCAATTTGGCGTCGCCGAGGTACTGGTGTTGCAGGTCCCAGGCGTAACGCATGGGCGAGTGCACGTAGGAGATGTGCAGCTGATCGGGCCCGGTGATGACGCCCTTGGCGATGGAGGCGCTGCCGGACAGCACCAGGTCGTAGTTGGACAGGTCGAGCTGCTCCATGGCAAACATGAGCAGCAGCAGGAAGTGGCGGTGATGGTGCCGCACGAACGGCAGCTTCTGCGCGAAGGTGGTGAGCGGTACCTTGCCACGCAGAAAACCGCGATCGGCGGCTTTCATGATGTCCACCGCCACGTAGAGGTCGGACTGCGGGTACAGCGAGATCATTTGCTCGAGCACGCGCTCGCCACCGGCGTACACGTCGAGCTTGTCGTAAATCAGCGCGGTTCGTTTGGTTTTCATAGGCTCCCCATCAGCAGCGCATCAATAGGCGTGCCGATCCGTCAGCACGACCGAGATGGTCTTGAAAAGAATTCGGAAATCGAGCCACAGCGACCAGTGACGCAGGTAGGCGAGATCGAGCTCGATGCGTTTGCGCATCGACTCCAGATCGTCGCCCCCGCGATAGCCGTTGACCTGTGCCCAGCCGGTGATTCCAGGCTTCACCTTGTGGCGCACCATGTAGCCGGGAATTTCCCGCCGGTAGTGTTCGTTCATGGCCACTGCGTGCGGCCTCGGGCCCACGATGCTCATGCTGCCCTCGAGCACGTTGAAAAGCTGCGGCAGTTCGTCGATTGAGGTGCGACGGAGGAAGGCGCCAACCCGCGTGATACGCGCATCTCCGCGCGACGCGGCGCTGAACGCCTGTTTTCCGTCCTCTATGACGCTCATCGAGCGGAACTTCAAAACCAGTATCTCGCGGCCATCGAGGCCATAGCGCTTCTGCCTGAAGAGCACCGGGCCGACGGAATCCAGGCGGATGGCCAACGCGACGAGCGCGAGCAGCGGCGCAAGGATCAGCAGGGCCGCAGACGCAATGCCGACGTCACTCATGCGCTTGATGAGCCACGCGGCGCCATAGAAAGGGGTTTCGCGGATCGCCACGACCGGCACGCCTCCCAGTATGTCGAAGCGCGCCTGGATGAGATTGAACGCGAAGATGTCCGGCACGAAGTAGATGGAGGCGGTCGAGTCGTGCAACGCTTCGAGCATGGCGACGATGCGCGCGTCGCGGCTCATCGGCAGCGTGATGAACACCTGGTCGATCTGGTTCCGGGTCACGAAATCCGCGAGTGAGGCGCAGTTCCCGAGCACCGGCGCATCGACCCGGGCGATGAGACGCGAACTTTCGCGATCTTCGAAATATCCGACGATGTCGGTACGTAGCAGGGAGTCCGAGCGCAGGGCGTCTTCGAGCCGCGCCCCGAGATCGGTGACGCCGACGATGACCGCGCGCTGTGGCTGGCGCCCGCGCAGCGAGCTCGTGAGCCAGCGCCGTGCGCCCCACTGGCCGACGTACAGCACCGACGGGGTGAGCGCAAACCAGGAGAACAGCAGGCCTGTGTCGAGCGTGGGTGCGAGACCCGCCAGATACACCACCGCGCCGATCAGCGCCACCAGGATCAGCCAGCGCGCGATGATTTCCAGCAGCAATGCGCCTTGGGGTCGCTTTTCGTCGCTCGCGCCGATGCGCGCCAGCCCGAGCACATCGGGCGCGCCCAGGAAGGTGAGCACAGCGATCAGGAAGTAGCCGCCGCGTAACGGCGCGTCGGCCGCCGCCATGCAGATTGATAGGGTGATCACGGGAATGATCGGCAACAGCAAGCTCTTGACGGCGAACACCGCCGGCGAGTCGACAGTCGACAGTGCCGTCACTTCGCGCGAATGCAGCGCTTCGGCCCGCGTGCTCATCAATATTTCAATGAGCGCGGCATGCGCAACGATTTCTGGCGGCGCCGTAGCTGCATTCCTACAAGCGCAAACGCCACGACACCCGCGAGCGCGCGGTCCGCCAGCGGCGCGGATTCGTGCGATGCGGCAACGAATGACGACATCGGCGACTGCGAGGCGCCCGCGCTGTTCCACAGGCAGGCGATCGACAACAAACAAACTGCCAGGTATTTCATAGCTACTCCGTGCAAGGACTGCGACAACAAGCCTGATGCTTGCGATGCAAGTCCCGTTCCATTCCGTCGCGTCGTCGTAGTGCACTGGCATTTGCACTACGCCCGCCCGCTGCGACGGTTCTCTCGATTGCGTCGGTACGGTGCACTGGCCAAGCGCACCCGTCAAGTGCGCCCGCGGCGTGAGAGTAGTTAGTCTGGTGATGGCGACGGTGTCGCGGCGGTGCGAAAAAGCGGCCCGGTGATGAAAAATGTTCCGCGCTGCATGAAAAGCAATCATGCTCCGGAGCTGGTTTTTACGGCTCCGCACGCACACTGACGCCAGCACGCGACGTCGGACTATTCCCACGCATGCACCGATCGTTGGCACGAAATCGGCGACACGCACCCAAATAGATAGTCGCCATTCGCAAACGGCGAATGCACGCGTGCGGCACATGCGGTACAACGGCACCGGAAATGGAACGGCATTTGCAGCCGCCAACACATGACGAGTGACTGCCATTGATGGAACAAACTTTGCGAACCGAGGTGCCGGCGCAGGCGCGAGCTGCATCCTCGCTCGCCGGCGAAGGCATTGCGGTCGTCGCCGTCGTGGTGGTGTTGCCAGTTGGGCTGTACCTCACGGGCCTCGCGCCGCAGGCGCGCCTGGTCTATCCGGTGCTCAATCTGCTGCTCGCGGCCTACCTTTATGAGCGGCGCTCGCCTTGGTACCCGGCTCAGTGCCTGCTGATCTTCTGCTGCGTCTCGCTGGTCCGCCGTCTGATCGACCAGCAGGCCGGCTTCGATCCGTCGAATCCGGTCCTGCTCACGCCCTATCTGTGCTGCCTGCTGACGGCGGCCGCATTCTTCGAATACTGGTCGCGGCGACGGCCAGTCGCGCTCGGGCCATTTCTCGTGCTGCTCGGCGCCATCGCCTATGGCACCGCGCTGGCGATACTCGACGGGCGCATCCGCTCCTCGCTCGTCGACGTGCTCAAGTGGAGCGTCGGGCCGCTGTTCGCGGTCTATCTAATGCAGAATCGCGCGCGTATCGCGCTGCTGCGCAGCGTATTCGAGCCGTGCCTGATCGCCGCCGCGGTCGGCATGTCGCTGTATGGCGTGGTGCAATTCGCCGACCCGGCACCCTGGGATGCGACCTGGATGCGCGGTGTCGCCGAGCTCGGGTTCGATTCGATCGGCCAGCCGGAGGCGTTTCAGCTGCGCGTATTCAGCACCATGAATTCACCGGGCGCATTTGGCGCCATCCTGTCGGCTGGGGTCGTGCTCGCGCTCAAACAGCGGCTGCCGGTGTCTATGGCCTGTGTCGCGCCGATGCTCGTGGGTCTCGCGTTGTGCCAGTACCGCTCGCTTTGGGCCGCGACCGCGTTCGCCATTGTGCTCATCGCGGTGGCGCCGAGCGCGCGCAAGACGAACATTCTCGCGCTGGCTTTTGCGGGTCTCGCGCTCGCGTCCACGGCGCTCTCGCCGCAGATTCGCGATGCGGTGATTCAACGCGCCACCACGCTCACCGAGCTGGAAGGAGATGAATCGCTGCGCAAACGCCTCGATCAGTACGGCGAGTTCCTGCAGGACGACAATCTGATCGTCGGCGATGGCCTGGCGATCAACGGCGCATCGCGCAGGCTCGACAACCGGCAGGGTGCCGAGATCGACGGCGCCATCATCGAGATCTACCGTGCCATGGGCGTATTCGTCGGTACGGCTTTCATTCTGGCGATTGCCGCGCTGGTGGCCAGCCTGTTCCGGGGCGCGGCGCTGGCGGCGCCGCACATCTACTTCGACCGCGCCATCGTCGCGGCCTTGTTCATTCAGTTTCCGATCGGCACTGTGCACGTGGGCGAGCTTGGATTCTGCGCGTGGACTTTCCTCGGCTTCGGCCTCGCGACCCGACTCGCGACGCAGGAGGCGGCATGAGAATTCTCTTCGTCACCCACGCGGGCGACCCCGGCGGCGCGGAATTCAAGATGATGGCCATCGCCGGCACGGTCGGTGAACGCGCGGAAGTGCTGTTGCTGCAGCACGGCTCGCTCGAAACGCTGCTACGCGACGCCGGCATTCGTTGTTCGGTACTGCCGATGTCGGCGAAGACGCGCGGCGTGCGGCGCGAGGGTGGATTTCTCGACATCCTGCGTGCCGTGCCGGGATCGATCGCCACCGTGGTGCGCCTGGCGCGCAAGGCGCGCGCCCACGACGTCGTGGTGTGCTTCTCGCAGAAGGCTTTCGTGCTGGCGTCGCTCGCCAAGCCCTTCATGCGTCGCCCCATTCTCTGGTTCATGAACGACATCCTCTCGGACGAGCACTTCAATCGCGGTTTGATCCGCATGCTGATTCTGTTATCGCGCGTCAGCGCCAACGGCGTGGCGCTGGTTTCGCAGGAAAGCTTCAATGCCTGGCTGCGCGCTGGCGGGCGCCGCACCGGCGTCAGCGTGGTCGTGTCCGGCATCGATCCCGTGCAAATCGCGCGGCAGTTAGGCGATGCGGCGCGGATTGCCGAAGCTCGGCACCGCTTCACGCCCCACGGCGGGCCGCTGATCGGCATGTTCGGGCGCATCTGCCGCTGGAAAGGGCAAGATGTATTCCTGCGCGCGATGGCACTGGTCCCCGGCGCGCGCGCGGTGATCGCCGGCGCGGCGCTGTTCGAGGAGCATGCCTACGAGCGGGAGCTGCACGGGCTCGCACGCGAGCTCGGCATCACCGAGCGGGTGTGTTTCGCGGGCCATGTCGATGATGCAATGACACTCATGGCGGCTTGCGATGTCGTCGCGCATTGCTCGACGGCGCCGGAGCCTTCGGGGCGCGTGATCGCCGAGGCCATGTTTGCCGGGACACCGGTCATTGGCAGCAATGCCGGCGGCGTGCCGGAGTTCATCCGCGACGGCGAAACGGGCCTGCTCACACCGCTGAACGATCACGAAGCGCTGGCCGCCGCCATTCGCCGCTATCTGGACGATCCAGCATGGTCGCGCGAAGTCGCGGCCCGGGCGCGGCTGCGCGCGGATCAGGAATTTTCGTCGCGCGCCACGATCGTGGGATTTCAGCGCGCCCTTGAGGCGTTGTGAGTACGGTGCTGGAACCTCGCGGCTCGAGGCTGCGGCGCGCCGCGACGCAGTTGGCAAGCGGCGACCGGCCGCTGTTCGCCATGTTCCGCTCGGTGGGCACGCAGGCACTCATCGTGCTGATGAATGTCGCCACCGGCATCATCACCGCGCGACTGCTCGGGGCTGAAGGCCGCGGCGTCTATGTCGCCATCACGCTGTGGCCGCCGCTGCTGGCGATGCTGGCGACCGCGGGGCTGAACAGCGGAGTCGTGTTCCGCCTGCGCCGGAATCCTGGTTCGGCCGATGCCGTCGCCGGAGCCGCGCTGTGGTCCGCGCTCGTCGGATCGCTGCTGTTCATTGCCGCCGGCACGCTGCTCCTGCCGCTCTTCATGACCGGATATTCAGCGGGCACCGTGCAGTTCGCGCAATTGTGCCTGGCCGCGGTCGCGGTGAACGC
Source organism: Pseudomonadota bacterium (assembly GCA_039930985.1). GTDB lineage: Bacteria > Pseudomonadota > Gammaproteobacteria > Steroidobacterales > Steroidobacteraceae > CADEED01. Next base: position 20,956 of record JBDTSV010000205.1, on the reverse strand, counting down.
CACGCAGATCGTCATCAAACAATCGTTCGCCGGCAGCGGCCAGTACTGGTACTGCAATCTCACCCATCTGCTGCCGCAGTTGTTCCACCTGCTGGCGCTCGTCGCCATCATGCTGTTCGCCACCGTGACCGCGAAGGGCGCGGCGCTCGCGCTGTTCCTGTCGGGCGCGGTGGCGGTGCTCGCTGTATTGCCGAAGTTCGGTCGCACGCTGCACCCGCGATTCCGCGGCGTGCGCCCCGAGTTGAAGGAGCTGCGCTCGTATTCGATGCGCGCCGCGCCTTCCGGGCTGGTGGCGGCCTTCGTCATGTACTCCGACCGCTTGGTGCTGATCCCGCTCTTGTCCGCGCGCGAGCTCGGCTTCTATGCGGTGGCCTTCAGCTTTTCACGCGTGGTGCAGTTCGTGCAGCCGGCGCTGCAGTCCATCCTGTTGTCGCACATGTCGGGCCAGGGTGAGGCGGCGCCGCGCGTACACGACATCGCCTGCCGGTTTCTGTTTGTTTGTCTGACGGTGGCCTGCGGGACCCTGTGGCTGGCGGGTGAGTGGCTGCTCGGCTTTGCTTACGGCGCGGAGTTTGCCGCCGCCATCGGGATCTTCCGGCTGCTCATCGTCGAGGCATCGCTCGGCGTGCTGGCGCAGGTGACCGTGCAGCTCTATCTCGCGCGCGATCGTCCCGGCGTGGTGTCGACCATCCAGATCGTGACGCTGGCGATATCACTCGCGCTGCTGCTTACGCTGGTGCCGCGCCTGGGCGCGGTCGGCGCGGCCATCGCGCTGCTCGCCGCCGGTGTGGTCCGCTGGCTGATGTTGCTGGGTGGCGTGCGCGGCATCCTCAAACTACCGCTGCCGCGGCTGTACTTGAACCGCGAGGACTGGCATTACCTGCACTCGAGGCTGCGCGCATGAGGCGTCGCGCGCCACTCATCGTCCTGCTCGCGCTGGCGGCGCAGGCCGGAGCCAGCCCGAAACCCGCGATCGCGACCTTCTGGGCGCAGCAGTTCGTCGACTCCGTCGGAGTGAACACCCACCTGCGCCATGCGCGCAGCTACTACGACTTGCAATTCGAGTCCATGAAACAGCGCCTGGTGGCGACGCACATCATGCATATCCGCGACGGCGCCATGGACCAGGACGGCGGATTCTTTGCGCACGCCGCCGCCGAGCGCTTTCGCCAGCTGGGCGAGGCGGGTATCCGCGTCACCTTCATCTTCCGGCCGATGGTGACGCGCGAATTCGTGCAGGGATTTCCCGATCGTGTGCGGCCGGCTTTCGAAGCGTACGAGCTGCCGAATGAACTCAACCAGCAAAAGAGTCTCCCCTGGCCAGAAACGCTGCGAGTCTGGATGCCGATGTTCGCGCAGTACGTGCGCGACGATCTCAAAACGGCGCGCTTCCCCATCCTTGGTCCCTCGATCGCCGATCTCGGTGGCGACCCGCACTTGAAGTTGGGCGATCAGGCGCGGGCGCTCGATTTCGGCAATCTTCACAAGTACTACCGCGCGTTCAATCCCGCGACCACCGGCTATGGCCGCCCCGGTTCACCGCCGTGCGAGGCATGGAACTACGGCTCGCTGGACTATGCGCTTTGCCAGGTGCGGCGAATCTCCGGCGACAAACCCGTCATATGCACGGAGGCAGGCTACACCAGCAATGGACCTTCAGCGCGCGCCGTGACTCCGAAGATTCAGGCGCGTTATCTGGCGCGCATGCTGATGCTGCATTTGAAGGCGGGCATCGTGCGCACGTTCATCTATCAACTTGCCGATCACGGCAGCGATGAAGGTGGCGGCATGGGTTTGCTCACGACGGACGGCAGCGAGAAGCCCGCGTGGCGGCAGTTGAGCGCGCTCATGGGTGAACTCGACGATCGTGCGGGGCAGGGCGAGGCGCCGCCGCTCGACATCAAATTTGGCGGCGAGCTCGAACATCTCGAGAGCCTGCTGTTCGCGCGGCGCGACGGCTCATATCGCCTGGTGCTGTGGCTGGAGGTGCCGAGCTTCGATCCGAAGGCGGCGCGCGAGCTCGACGTCTCGTCGCAGGCGGTGACGCTGAAGCTGCCGGAAAGTTTCCGCGCGCGACGCCTCATGACCTTCGAAGACGGTGGCGGCGCGCGCATGCAACCGATCAGTGGCGGCGCGCCGCGCCTCGCGATCGACGACAACCTCACCGTCGTCGAGATCGGGCGATGAATTTCGTGCCTGCGCCACCTCAGGTGAGCACCCGGCGCGCGCTGTTCGTCTCGGCGGTCGCGCTGCCGCTGCCCTGGATGCTGCGGCGCTGGTTGCTTCGCGTGTTCTGCGGCTATTCGTTCGGGCCGGGCGCACGCATCGGCCGGTCGCTGATCGGTTGCCGCTCGCTCTCCATGGGTACGGCGGCGCGAATCGGTCACTTCAACATCATCAAGGGCATGCGCGTCGATCTCGCCGAAAGCGCGAGCATCGGCGACTTCAACTGGATCTCGGGCCTCGGCAAGGACAGCCGCAAACATTTCGGCGACGAACCAGGTCGCGACCCGGCGCTGATCATGGGGCAGCACGCGGCATTGACCGCGCGTCACTACATCGACTGTTCCAATCGCGTCGACATTGGCGAGTTCGCGACGCTCGGTGGCGCTCGCTCGCAGATTCTCACGCATGCGATCGACTTCGCGCGCAATCGGCAGACCTCCGCGGCCGTACGCATTGGCCGCTATTGCTTCGTCGGCACCTCTTGCGTGGTGCTCAGGGGCGCCGAACTACCCGATTGTTCGGTGCTGGCAGCCGGCTCCACGCTGGCGCGCGCGTTCCAGGAGCCGTTCATGCTGTATTCGGGAGTGCCGGCGCAACCGGTGAAGCCGCTCGACCGCGACGCCGAATATTTCCGCCGCACGCGCGGCTATGTCGATTGATGAAAGATTGCCGGAGCAACCGAAATGCAGCCACTCAATATCTTTGTCGTTCACCCGTCGGACATGCTGACCGATCATCTGCCGAACGGCGCGGGCTGGATCGACTACAACTATCTGCGTGGACTCGCCGAGCGCGGCCACACGCTGCACGTGGCCACGCCGCGCATCGAGCTGCGCGCGCCGCCGCATCCCCGTCTGCATCTGCACCTCATCGCGGGCACTGCCACGAAACGGCCGGGTGGGCTGTCGCGGCTCAAATACGTGCTCGGCGTGCGCCGCCTGCTGACCAAGCTCAAAAAGGAGGTGCGCTTCGACCTCGCGCAGCAGCTCACACCCGTGGAAACGGGATTGAGCTTGAGCATTGCCGGCAGCGGAATTCCGCTGGTGCTCGGTCCGTACTCGGGTCATTGGGCCGCCGAAGCTTTTGGGCCACCAAAGCCGCGCGGCATCGCCTCGCGTCTCAAGCATCGACTTCGCGACACGCTGGCCTCGCTGCAGCAGCGGCAGGCCGATGCGCTGGTGATCACCTGCCCGGCGGCCATCGAGCGCATTCGTTCGCCGCTGGCGCGGGCCGAGCGCGTGCACGTCATCAGCCATGGCATTCACTGCCAGGAGTACACGCCGCGCGAGGTGTTGAGCGTGAAGCCCACGATCCTGTTTCTCGCCGTGCTCGAATACTGGAAGGGCATTTTCACGCTGCTGGACGCGTTCGACCGCGTCGCGCCGCGCGTGGCTGACTGCACGCTGGAGATCTGGGGCGACGGTCGCGAGAGCGAAGCGGTGGATCGCCGCATCGCCGCGTCGCCGTTCCGTGAGCGCATCTTGCGCCGCGGGCGGGCGCCACGCGACGACGTGGCGCGCATCATGCGTACGCATTCGGTGTATTGCATGCCCTCGTACGGTGAGCCCTTCGGCATGACTTTGTTAGAAGCCATGGCCTCGGGCGTGCCCGTGGTCACGACCGACGCGGGCGGTCCGCCCTTCATCGTGCACCGCGATGGCGGACGCGTGGTGCCGATGCGTGACGCGGAGCGCCTCGCCGAAGCGCTGGTGGAAGTGCTCGCCGATCGGAAGCTGCAGGAAAGCATGGGGGTCTACAACCGCCGCCGTGCCGAGCAGGAGTTCGACTGGAGCCATTCGCTCGATCGCATGGAAAGTGTGTACGCCCAGGTGCTTCGCCGCCAGTCACAGCCGTCGTCGGGAGCGCTGCCCGATACGCGCTGGACACCCGTATAAAGGAGTGATTCATGAGCATTTCGATCGATGTCGAGTCCGCAGCCAAGCCCGCGAGCTTTCGGAAAACCATCAAGTTTGCGTTGACCAGGCTACTGGGCGGCTCGCTCGAGCAGATGTTGTTTCACTGGCGGCGCATCTCGATGCGCGTCAACGTGTGGATGGGTCGGCCATACACGGCGCTGTACGGCATGGATCGCAAGATCGAGAAGTACCTGGGTTTCCGCGGTGGCGTCTTCATCGAGGCTGGAGCCAACGACGGCATCGCCCAATCGAACAGCTATTTTCTCGAGAACAAGTATGGCTGGACGGGCGTGCTGGTCGAGCCGGTGCCCAAGTACTACCGAATGTGTCGCCAGGCGCGACGCGCGCACACCGTGAACTGCGGACTCGGGCCGTTCGAGAAAGACGGCGATGAGCTTACGATCCTCTCGGGCGGACTCATGAGCCTGCCGGTGACCGTGGACGAGAAGCTGCTGCACGGCCGCTCGGTGCACCAGCATGCCTCGATCGGCGCCCGCGAATTCGGCGGGCTCGCGCCGGAGCTGGTGAAGACGCGCGTGCGGGCGTTGTCGAACGTGCTCGATGAACTCGCGATCGGGAAAGTGGACTTCTTTTCACTCGACGTCGAAGGCTTCGAGCTGGAAGTACTCAAAGGGCTCGACTTCACGCGCCATGCGCCAAAGTTCCTGCTCATCGAAACCGAACAACTTCCGGCCGTCACGGACTTTCTCGGGCCGCGTTACGCCATGATCGAGTCGCTCTCCCACCACGACTTCCTGTTCAGTCGAAAAGACGGCTGAAACCGGCGCCGGGGAATGCGCGCAAGCTTCTGTTTCGACAGGGCTTATCTTTGTTCGCGGGCGCCAAATGCGTTGTGGTAGGATCGCCGCCCTTCGATTTGAGCCACGCGCCCGTAGCTCAGCTGGATAGAGTACCTGGCTACGAACCAGGTGGTCGGGAGTTCGAATCTCTCCGGGCGCGCCATTTTTCTTATAACGCCCTTGCGGGCACCGGTGTTTTGCCAGGTACTCGCGTCCGCCTCAAAACAACTTCGCGGTGCCGCGCTTTTTACGGCGCCAAGCGGTTCCAATCGTCGCGGCCTTCATTCGAGTCTTGCACGGAAGACTTCGGTGAGCGAAATCGCGCCGGTGCGCGCGAGCTCGAGCGCCTGCGCAGTCAGCCGGACCATGCCTTCTGCCGCTGCCTGTGCTTCGATTCGTTCGTGCGGCTCGCCGGCCCGGACCAGCAGGCGAATGGCTGGCGACAATTCGAGAAGCTCATATACCGCAATGCGCCCGCGATAGCCGGTTCCCGAGCATTCATCGCAACCCTTGCCACAATGGAATTGCTCGGAGGGTGAGACACCGAGCGTCTTGCGTACCTCTGCCGAAACAATTTCCGTAGTCTTGCAGCGCTCGCAGTTGCGCCTGACCAAGCGCTGCGCAAGCACTCCTGCCAGCGTTGCATTGACCAGGTAAGGCGGTATCCCGATCTCGATGAGCCGCGTCACCGCCTGTGCGGCGCTGTTCGTATGCAGAGTCGATAACACCAGGTGTCCGGTGAGCGCACTTTCCACGGCGATCTTGGCGGTTTCGGCATCGCGGATTTCGCCGAGCAGGATGATGTCCGGATCGTGCCGCAGGATATGCCGCAGCGCTTTGCCGAAAGTGAAATCGATCCCCGGCTGCACCTGGATTTGCACGACGCCGTCGAGCCGGTACTCGACCGGATCTTCGACGGTCACGATGTGAAATTCGCCGTTGTTGAGTTCCTGAAGAGCCGCGTACAGCGTCGTGGTTTTTCCCGAGCCGGTAGGCCCGGTGACCAGCACCAATCCCTGATTGCGATCGATGAGTGAGCGCATGCGCTTTTCATCCGCTGCGCTGAAGCCCACATCGGCAAGGCGCCGCAGTCCCGAACTGGGGTCGAGGATTCGTATCACGACATTTTCGCCATGTATCGTCGGAATCGAAGACACCCGCATGTCGACGGCGCCGCGCGCGGTCTTGAAGTGGATTGCGCCGTCAAGCGGAACGCGATGTTCGGCCACATTCATGCCCGCGAGGACTTTGATGCGTGCGACCACCGCCGACAGCACGGTGCGTTTGAATTCGCCGACCGCTACCAGCGAGCCGTCGATGCGATAGAGCACCTCCGCCTTGTGCTCGCGTGCGCGTAGGTGAACATCGGAGGCGCGACGCCGTACGGCGTCGATCAAGAGGTTGTTCAGCAGACGGACGATCGGCTTATCGAGCGCCATTCGCTCGATCGCGGGCGTCGCAGCTCGCGCACGGTCTACCTCGAGATCGAGCGTCTCGGTTCCGATGGCGGGGTAGTGAGTCGCGATCGCCACATCGAGGTCTTCCGGGCTTGCGAGCACGGCTTCGACCGGATGCTGAGTCGAGAATTTCAGCGCGTTGAGCGCCTCCGAGTCGGACGGATCGTCGATCGCTACGATCAGTCGTCCGCGTTCGAACATCAATGGCAGCAGGCGATGTGTGCGCGCATGCTCGCGCGCCAGCGCCGCCAAGGCCGCCGGATCCACATCGAAATCCCCCAGACGCACGTACAACACGCCCATCTGATCGGCGAGGGCCCGGTACAAATCGTCTTCGCCAATCTCACCGGATGAAAGCATGAGGTCGCCAAGTCGCTCGTCCGGGTTGGCTTCCTGCAGCGCAAGTGCGCGACTCACACCCGTGTTGTTCACGCTGCCTGCATTCGCCAGCAAGGTACCGAGCGGCTCGCGATGCACGCGCAACGGCAATGCGAGCGCCACGCGCAGCTCTGCGCGGCTGGTGAGCGGCGCGCGAATGGCTGGCGACTTGGGAATCGCGACTACTGAAGGGCCGGCAACAATCATGTCGGGAAACTCCGCTGGAAATAGACGTTTGCGAAGTATCGAGCGGAACGTCGCGCGGTGCGCTGCTGCGGTTCACCGCCCGGTGAACTACGTACAGACCTGCGGCTATCCCGCATACAACTCGGTCGCATCGATAGTGGGGTTTCTCCTATCGACTTCGCCGTGACGAACGCCCACTGTGGTCGTCGAGGTCGTCGGAACATGAAGTTCTTGTGCTTGCGAGTAGCGTGTTTTCTGTTGCTCGTGCCATGCGCCGCATTCGCAACGGTACCTGCGCGTGCGGAATATCAGGCGGCATTGCGCGCGACGCCCAACTTCGAGCATGGAGCTGTGCTCTTTGCCCAGTGCGTCGTGTGCCACGGCGACGAAGGGCAAGGCCTTCCGGACGGCTCGACTCCGCGCATCGCCGGTCAGCACTTTCGCGTGATCGTCAAACAGCTGGTGGACTTCCGATACGGCAAACGCTGGGACTTTCGTATGGAGCAGCGCGCGAACCAGCATCTTGGCGCGTTTCAGGATATTGCGGATGTGGCGAGCTATCTCAGTCAGCAGCCGCGAAAGAGCGTCGCTAGCGCGGGCAGCGGCGACACTCGCGCCCTGGGCGCCACTCTCTACGGTGCAAACTGCGCGTCTTGTCACGGCCCCAAAGGCGAGGGCGACGACGACGAAGCGATGCCAATGCTTGCGGGACAGCATCCCGCGTATCTGCTGAGGCAAATGTACGACGCGGTGGATGGACGGCGCCCGACGCTCACGCAGCTGCACGCCAAACACATCAAGCCGCTGGACTTCGAACAGCTGCGCGCGGTAGCAGATTTTCTGTCACGGCTCGGCGCGGCGAACTGACGTCCGCGACGACAATCGCGACTCAACAAGAATCAATCGTCAACGTTCCTGATGCATGCTGCTCGATGATCGCCAGGAACTGCGCGCCGCTGATCGTGACTGGAAATGTTGAGCGCGCGGCAGTGCTGCGGCTCGCGTAAATGAGCGCCGTGAGCCTGCGCGCCGTCAGGGTGTGATCGTCACGATCACGCGCTGATAGCGCGTCAGGGCCGGCGTTCCCTTGTCCGTGACCTCGAGAATGAAATGCGCCGTCTCGGGCTTCGTCACCACGGGCGCCACGAAGGCACGGCGATGCAGATTGTCCGCGTTTTCCATTTTGATGGGTGTCTTCCAGCTTCCAGCTTCAGGATAGTGATACCAGCGAAAGCTCAAACTATCGCCGTCGGGATCCTCGCTGCCGGTGGCATCGAGCACGAAACGTGCACCCGACCGAACCGTGATGGCGTTGGCATGGCGAATTCTCGGCACGGGGGCGTGGTTGGCATCAGCCGGTGGCTTGATGGTCCAGTCCATGCGGGCGGCGAAATCGTTCTGAATGGCGGCACGCCAACGCCAGATCGTTTCGCGGTAGCCGCTGAAGGTTTTCTCGCCCGGCCTGGTGGCGCGGCCGTAAATGCAGGCGATGTCGGGAGTCACCCGATCGAAAGCATTGGTCCAGATGGGCCGTGCCTCGGGGTTCACCGGGACACCGCCGGTGAAGCCGCTGGGGTCGAGATTCTCGAGGGCGGGTAGATAGAGCTCGTAGCGTCCGCCCCATCCGCCCCAATCCGGATGCTCCGCGAAGTTCAGGCCGTTGGGGATCAAGGACAAAAACGACGGCGTGTCGCCTTCCATGGCATAGGCCACGTCCGGATAGGCGGCGCCCAGCGGCCCGTGACCCTGTTGAATGTGCTCGGCCAGCCAGCGGTTGCTGATAGTTTGATTGATGGCATCGTCGTCCAGCCCCGCGACCACGTAATGGATGCCGGTCCACGTGGCCGCACCATAACCACCGGGACTGACGATGTAGAACAGCTGCGGAAACTCGCGGCGCATCCAGGCGCCGCTGTCGTCCTGATCGGAGATCGTGTACACGCGCAATTTTGCGATCAGCCGCGCCGCGGCTTCGGGTCCGCGCGTCTCGCGCAGCGAGTGCAGCGCCTGCGCCAGTGTATTCGCACCACCCCAGACGGTGACCCACAGCGGGCGTGGATCCTCTGATTCCAGCGTGCGCAGCAGCAGGCGCGACCCTGCCGTGTCCTTGCCATCGCCGACGGCTGCCATGCCGTACGTGGGTTGGCCGTCGGCCACGAGCGCCCGCAACGCCTCGGCAGTGGGATATCCGGACGCGTGCTTCAGAAGATTGGCGCGTACCTGGGCGTACTTGTCGATGATGGCCACGACACTGTCGGGATGAATCTCGCCACGCATGTGGATCGACGTGGTGGCGACAATCCCTTCGATATCGAGCTCGTTGGAATAGAGCAGCAGACGAACCAGTGACTGGGAGTCGTCTGGATCGGCCTCGATGTCGGTCAGCACGACGAGCCGGGCCTGGGCGGAATGGGTTTGTGCCGCCCACGAGGTCGAAACCAGCGCCAGCAGCAATGAAACCAGAATGCAGTGTCGGGTCATCAACCCTTCCCCTGAGATTGAGGCGGTGAGGGAAACATACGCCGCCATCGATCGCAACGACATTCCGGCCGCTATCGAGGCCTGCTAGCCGCCGATTCCTACAGCGACTGCCGATCGATACCTCTGCCCCAGGTCAGTACCCATGGTCACCATTTCGTCAAACTACTGAAGGGGACGGCCATGAAATATCCGCGCGGTTTGTTTGTTGTCCTGACCTTGCTGCTAGGCACGTCGACCATTCCGGCCGTGGCCGATCCGGGATATCGGCTGGTTCCCGTTGCGGACGCCGGCACTGCCGATGTGGCCGTCTATGATCTGAATCAGCGCGGTGAATTGGTTGGCACGAGATCCATCGCCGGCGTCACGCGCGCTTTTCGCTGGCGTGCCGGTCAGTTCACTGATTTGCATGACCTGATCGACGCCGCCTCGTCCTACACCCAAGCGGTCGGCATCAATGATCGCTCCACTATTGTGGGTGACGACTATACGAATGAGTCCTTCACAGGATTCTTGTTGCGCGGAACGCAGTTGAGTCCGCTTACCGTGGTGGCCGGCGAGTCGCAGGTCTATCCGTTGGACATCAACAACCGCGGACAGATCATTGTCGACAGTTATGGCGGCGCACACAGCGGTTCATTTCTGGTCGATGGCGCCAATGTGCAATGGCTCGCAGGTCTACCAGGCGAAAGCGACTCCATGCATGCCATCGCTATCAATGAGCGCGGTGTCGTTCTTGGCAATACGCGGACGGCCGCTGGCACCAGAGCGGTTTTGTGGCAGGACGGCGTCATCATGAATCTGGGCGTGGTGGCTGGCGCGACTGCCAGCTTTGCCTATTCCGTCAGCAATCGCGATCACGTGGTCGGTGTCGTCAGTATTGGATTCGGTTCGCAAGGCATGCGCTGGCGGGACGGCGTGATGACGTTGCTGCCGCAGCTGGCGGGTCAGGCAGCCAGCAGCCCCGAGAGCATCAATGACTGGGACGTCATCGTTGGCGGCACGACCTTCGTGCAGCCCGAATACCGGATTACGGCGACGCTCTGGTGGGGCAGCCATGTAGTCGAGTTGGACAGCCTGGTTCGCACCGACGATCCGCTGCAACCATTTGTCCACCTGGCCAGCGCCTCACACATCAATGATCGCGGTGATATCGTCGCCACGGGTTTCGACTCGCGCGCGCCGGGGGTGCGAACGACGTACTTCATGACGCTGTTCAATAACTAGCGGATAGCCCGAGACTCTCACTCAGCTATCGCCGAATGCAGGAGACCCCAGCCTGTACTATCGACACCGCGCGCAACACGAAGGAGAGGCGCCATGGCGGGTCGATTTCTCGCAGCAATGCTCGCGGTATTCCCAGCTGCTTCTCTCGCCGACGTCTCGGTACCCGATACGCCGCCGGGTCGGGCGCTCAGCGCCTGGCTCGACGCCTTCAATAGCGGCGACCGCGCGCGCCTGGAATCCTTCACCAGGACCTACGCGCCCGGCGTGAATCCGGACGACTACCTGGGATGGCGAGAGGAGGTCGGCGGTTACGATCTGCTCGAGATCTACTCCAGTGATCGGACGAATGTCTTCTTCCGCGTGAAGGCGCGAACCAACCCTGTTGAAGAAGCCGGAAGGGTGACGATGAGTGCGGCCGATCCCAAGTCCGTCAGCAATCTGGGGACCTGGCGCATTCCGCCGGGCGGAAGATTCGAGGCGGTCGCTCTTGATGCGGCAGCCCGCCACAAGTTGGTTGAGCGCGTGGCCGAGACGTTCGACCGCTTCTATGTCATCCCTGAGATCGGCAAGCAGATGGCCGCCGCTCTGCGCAAGCATGATGCGCACGGCGATTATCGTTCGATGCGTTTTGGCGACGATTTCGCGACGAAGGTCACCGAGGAATTGCAGGCCATCAGCCACGACAAGCACGTCGAAGTGCGCTTCAGCTATTTCGTAAGACCGGATGAGTCACCGGCGAAACGCGCCGAGAGGGAGGCACGGCAACTAGTTGCCAACAACTGCGGCTTCGAGAAGGCGAAGTACCTGCGACCGAACGTCGGCTACCTGAAGTTCAACATGTTCGCGGATACCGGTGTCTGTGCGCCGACGGCCAGTGCGGCGATGGCTTTCCTGGCCGATAGCGACGCCCTCATTCTCGACTTGCGTGACAACCACGGTGGTGGCGGCGGCATGGTCGAATTCATGGCGAGCTATCTGTTCGAAGAGCGTACGCATCTGGACGATCTCTTCACTCGCGGTGAGCCCGCAGCAAAGGAATCGTGGACATTGCAGGATGTGCCGGGCAGGAAATTCATCGGCAAGCCGGTATTCGTGCTGATATCAGGGCGGACATTTTCGGCGGCGGAGGCTTTGAGCTACTACCTCAAGAGTCTGAAGCGAGCCACCCTGATCGGGGAGCCAACGCCTGGCGGCGGACACGTGACGGAAACCAAGCCCATCGACGATCACTTCATGGTGCGGGTGCCCTACGGACGTTCCATCAATCCGGTCACCAAGGGTAGTTGGGAAGGCACGGGAGTCGAGCCGGACATAAAGATCACGGCCGACCAGGCGCTCGACGCCGCGTTGAAACTCGCTGCGGAAGCGATCAGCAAGAATCGATAGAGGTGCCGTTGAGAGTTTTCGATTTCAATTCGGCGATCGTTCGCAAACCGGGCAAGAGCGTCGTGAACGGTTTGCGTGCCAACGCCGGACCCGCGCCCCGGTTCGAATCCGTGCTGGCCGAGCATCAGGCCTACATCGATGCTTTGCGCGCGGTGGGAGTGCGGGTGAGTACTCTCGCGCCCCTCGAACCGTTTCCGGACTCGATCTTCGTGGAGGATCCCGCCCTGGTGTTCACGGACGTGGCGGTCCTTCTGCGGCCTGGAGCGCCTACCCGAATGGCCGAAGCAGGCGAGCTTGCCTCGGAACTGAAGGTACGATTCCCGACGGTCCTGAAGTTGGGCGATGGATTCGCTGACGGCGGGGACATTCTCGTAACTCCAGCTCGCATCCTCATTGGTCTCTCCGCCCGGACCAACCAGGCCGGTGCCGCTAACCTCCAGTTCCTGCTGAAAGGCATTGGCCTGAAAGGCGAGATTGTCGAGGTTCCAACCGGAACCCTGCACCTCAAGACCGACTGTGCCTTGTTAGACGAGGAGACGATTCTCGCGACCGAAGAGCTGGCGAACTCCGGGTTGTTCGGTGGATACCGGGTGTTGGTGGCGCCCGCCGACGAGCGTCGTGCATGCAACGCGCTCCGCGTCAACGATGCCGTATTTATCAGGGCCGGTTGCCCGCGTACTTTCGAAATGCTAGCGAAGCATGGATTGAATGTGGTGGCCTTGCCTGTGGCCGAAATCGCCAAGATCGATGCGGGGCTCTCCTGCATGTCGCTGCGCTGGTTCGATCGGCTGCCATCCTGAATTCAGACGGACGCTCAGTTCTTCTCGTCGTCCCGATTCCTCTTGATCTCGCGCACCTTCTCAGGTTGCTGCTGCTGTCGTTCTGACTGCTGTTGTCTGGGCTCAGGTGGCGCCTGCTGTCTCTCCGGACGTTCGACACGGGGGCGTTCGACCTCGCGGGGGCGTGATTCCGTTCGCTGAGTATCGACCGGCCTCTCTGCCTGCTGCCGCGAAGCGCGCGCATTGTCCACGCTCTCGCGCTGCTGGTGATATTGCTGCTGCCGTTGCAATTGCTCGGCTTGTTGCCGCTGCTGCTGATCCTGGCTCTGCGGCATACGCTCCTGTTGAACCCGCTGCGGCCGGTCTTCCCGCGCTCGTAACGAGCCGGGTTGATCGTGGGTCGACTGCTGCGCGGGGGGCGCAACCACCCCGCGCGGTACCTCGGCGCGTGGCTCGCGCTCGACACGCGGCTGCGTGTTGGGCTGCGCATCGGGTTGAATGTTGGGCTGCTGCACGCGCCCGGGACGATCGTTGTGCTCGCTGCGCGCCTCGCGCGTGCCGCGCTCGTCGATCACGCGATCGCGCCGGGTCCGATTCACTTCGGCCTGTTCACGCTGCGCATTGTTAGTCTCAGGGTTCCTCACGAACCGCGTGGACGCCTGTGGCGGGGGACGTTTGACAATGACCTGGCGGGCCACGACTGCCCGCGGCGGCATGCGGCCAGACACACGAGCGCTTCCGCCCAACCGGCTCTCGCGTACCGGCGCAATCTGCGGCGCCACGGCCGTTCCGTTCGAACGAGCGATCTCCCGCTCGTCGAGGCGAACGCGATGATTGCCCACATGCTCTGCGGACGTGAACGTCTCGCGCGACACTGCCGTCACGCCACCGGCCACAGCGCGATTGCGATATCGCGGATTCGCGTCCCGGTGTTCGTACGCGTTCTTGATGAGCACCCTGTTTACAATGGTGTTCGTGACGTTCACGCGTTCCACGTATCGCGGGCTGAAGCGACGCGCCGGCACGTAGACTTCCCGGGGCCCAAGCGGAAACCATGCAACGCCGCCGCCGCCGACCCATCCGACCAACGCCGGCGCGTATACCGCGCGCACATGGCGCGGACCGGGCACCCAGCACCAGCGCTCGCGGACATGCGCCCATCTACCGTAGTGGAACGGCGCGTAGCCCCACGGCGCGTCGTCGATCCAGGTCCAGCCCCACGGCGCGATCCACGCCCAGCGGCCGTCCCGATAGGGTGACCAACCTACCGACACCCGCGTCGGCGTCCACACATAGCCATACTCGGGCTCGGAGCTCCACGAGCCGTTGTCGTCGAGATCCTGATAGCCGGTGACGTCGGGCGAAACGTATTGCGCCGTCTGCGAGTAGGCCGCGCGGTCGTCGCGACGATCGCGTTCGAGACTCCACGAATCGAATTCATCGGGCGCGCCGAGCGTGGCCAGCTGCGGCGTGAAATCTCCGTAGCCCCTGAATGTGGCGACCGTCTGCGCATGCACGACGGTGCTTTGCGAGCCGCCGCTCGCATCAGCCATGCCTTCGCTGATCTTCACGATCGTGGTGTCGCCGTTGTCGTCCACCTCGACGCGATATCGCCCGGGGCGCAGGATCGACAGCGCGATGTTCGGCGTGTCCACCTCGATCTGGTCGTTGCCATCGAGCGCGTGCACGTTCACGTCGATGACGCCGGCGGTCATGCGCATCTGGATCGTGTCATCGTCGACATTGAGGAAAGAGAAGCCGGTGTTGCTGCCGAGGCGGACCACGGCCTCGCCCACATGGATCTCGGCGCGTGCGTTCTGATCAATCCAGAGCTTGTCGCCGGTGGTCAACGGACGATTGACCATGGCATCGGCCCATTCGTCCTCGCCGGCCGGCTGCATCGACACGTCACCCTGCAGGTAGCTGAGCCGGGCGGCGCGGTCCGGAGGGTCAGCATCGTACGGTTCGTTGTCCTGGCCGTAAGCCAGTCCGAACGCCAGACAGAGCGACAGGGCCGTGAGGGCGCGTAACGAGTTTTGGGTCATGTTGGCCATGTTGGAACCAGCTTTCTTAACCAGGCCTGAATGAGCAACGAACGAAAGTGCGATTCGTTGAATCCATTTGGCCAAAGTCGCGCCTTTTCGTTCAAAACATGTGGGGGAACGATTACGGCTGGTCGACGCGCGCACCGATGGTGTGTACAGCGAGTGGGGCCGCCTTCTACGCTGCGGCCACCTTGCGCGGACGTGCCCGCCACAAGGCATTACTCGTGTAGATGAGCAGGCCGACCCAGATGAGCACAAAGCCCGTGGCGCGCTCGGATTCGAAGGTCTCTTTGAAGACGACCAGTCCACAAACCAGCTGGAGGCTCGGGGCGATGAATTGCAGCACGCCGATGGTGGAATAGGGGACCCGGCGCGCCCCGTAAGCGAACAGAAATAGCGGCACCGAAGTGACGACGCCGCCGACCAGGAGCAGGGCATCCACATGTCCGCCCGAGTGGCCAAGCACGCCGATTCCCTGCAGCTCGCACCAGATCAGATATCCGACCGCAAATGGGACCAGGAGGATTGTCTCGACCGCGAGGCCCGGCAGCGCGTCGATGCTCACCGTCTTGCGGATCAAGCCGTACAGCGCGAAGGACGATCCGACGATGAGCGCGATCCAGGGCGCGTGGCCCGTGATGAAGGTGAGATAGCCGACACCGGCGGCGGCGAATGCGACGGCTAACCACTGCGTTCGGTTCAGCCTTTCCGACAGCACGAAGACGCCCAGCAACACATTGAGCAGCGGGCCCATGAAATACGCGAGGCTCACTTCGAGCACGTGGCCGTGGTTGACCGCCCAGGCGAAGCCGAGCCAATTGACGGTGATGCAAAACGCGCTGGCCATGAGCCGCGTGAGAACACCCGGGCGCGCCACCGCTTCGCGCAGCTTTCCGAGGTCTCCGCAGGCGGCGAGCCAGGCGAGCACGAACACACAGGACCAGGCGATGCGGTGCGCGGTGATCTGCTCCGCCGACACCTGCCTGAGGCCGATTAGATAGAGTGGAAACAGACCCCACATGACGAAGGCCGAAATCGCGGCCGTGAACCCCCGTTTCGCGGTGCTGGCTGCGCTGACATCGGCGGTTTCAGTCATGGCGTCATTCTGCTGAAAAAGCACACGGCACCGCGTCTACCGAAGGGGAGAGCAGCGGTTCTCAAATCCGGTGCGCGACACGTACAATCGCGCGGTGGCCGCCGTTGACGACTTCAACTGGGACGATCTGCGCTTCTTCCTGCGTGCAGCGCAGACAAAAACGCTGGCGGGCGCCGCGCGTTCGATGGGCGTCGAACACACCACCATCGGCCGTCGCCTGTCCGCGCTCGAACATGCGCTCGGCGCGCCGCTCGTGCTGCGCGGGCCCGATGGCCTCAGGTTGACACCACTGGGCGAACGGATCGCAGCTCTCGTTCAGGAAGTGGAGCGCGCCGTGTCCGCGGTCCGCGCGGCCGCCAAGTCCGAGCAATCAAGGGTTCGTCTGTCCGTGCCGCAGGCCCTCACCGGACTCTTCACGCAGGGCCTCGCGCAACTGCGCCTCGACCACGCCGGCATCTCACTGGAGATCATTGGCGCCAATCGCGCGCCGGACCTCAAGCGCGGTGAGGTCGATCTGGCGGTGCTGGTCAAACCCGTCACCGACGCGGATCTGGTCAGGCGCTCGCTCGGCGAAGTCGGGTGGTCGCTGTATGCAACCAGCGCATATCTAGCGCGCCGACCGGCACCGGTCGATCCGAACGATCTGTCGGGTCACGAGATCATCGCGCTCGCCAGTGACTCCACGGCCGCTCCGGCGGCGAAGTGGCTGGCGGAACATGCGGCGAACGCGACCGTGGTCTCACGCAGCAACGCGAGCGCGGCGCTGGTTGCCGCGGCCGTGTCGGGTGCGGGCTTGGCGCTTCTGCCTTGCTTCCTCGCCGAAGCCGAACCGTCCTTGATCCGTCTGAGTCCAGCGGTACTGACAAAGCATCCAGTCTCGCTGGCCTATCGCCGCGAGGTCCGCCTCGCCGAGCCGGTTCGTGTCGTGATCCGTTTCGTGGTCGACCTCATGCGCAAGCACGCCGAGCAGCTCAAAGGTGCCGCCCGGCGCTGAGCGCTGGCCAGTCTGACGTGCATGAATGCACAACGCCGGGCGCCGATTGCCAATCGACGCGGCCCGGAGCAGCAGCGAGCATGACTCTCCAATCAATGGAGAAGTGTCTTGCCGTACTCGTTGCCTGCGGAACGTCCGCCAATCGTGTTGTTGCACAGTTCGATGAGCTCGAAGAGCCAGTGGCGCGAGCTGATTGAATCCCTGGGCGACAGCTATCGCCCGATCGCCATCGATCTGCTCGGTTATGGCGAGTCCGCCATGCCTGGCGACAGCTACAGCCTTAACGACGAAGTCCGCCTGGTGGAATCGGTGCTCGCGCACGAACTGCAACCCGGCGAGCGGTTTCACCTGGTCGGACATTCGTATGGAGGCATGGTTGCGCTGCAGCTGGCGGCGCAACCGCAGCGGCACGGCTTGCGCAGCCTGACCCTGTTTGAGCCGATCGCGTTTCATCTGCTGCCGGACCGCGATCCCGATCTGGCAGTAGTGCATTCGGTCTGGCGTGAAATCGAGGGCCGGTTGAACGCGGGCGACGCGCACGGCGCGGCGCAGGGTTTTGTCGACTACTGGAGTGGCGAGGGAGCTTTCGCGCAACTTCGCGACACGCGGCAGCAGGCGTTGGCGGATCTGGTGCCGAAAGTCTTGCGCGAATTCCGCACGGTGGCCGATGAGGCGTGCAATGCCGCGGCGTATCGCTGCATCGAAGTGCCGGTTTGCCTGGCGGCGGGTCTCTGGAGCCCCGAGCCGGCGCAGCGGTTGACGTCAATGTTCGCCGAGCTGTTGCCGCAGGCGAGTTGCTTCGAAGTTGCGGCTGGTCACATGGCGCCGATTACGCATCCGGCGCTGGTCAATCCGATCTTCGAGAGATTCATCCGTGTCGTGGACGCGGGCGAACGTGCGCGCGCCACCGAACGGCCGCGCAACCGGGCCGCCTTGGCGCGCGGGCAGGGCCGCGCCCGCGCCGCCACTTTGGGGTTGTTAGGGCTGGCACTCTCGGTGATGCCACTGTTTGCCACCCAGGGTATTGGGCAGTGCCATCGCGCAACTTCCGCAGGTGCCGTATACCCGCTGGAGAAGGACGCCTGGCATCAGGCGCCGCCGGGCTTGCCGGCTGGTGCAACCTTCGCCGTCGTATCCGGTGATCCGCTCGCGACGGGACCGTTTGTCATGCGCGTGCGGCTGCCGGCCGGATTCACTCTCCCACGGTACCGGCGCCAGAACGAAGAGCAGGTGATCGTCCTTGACGGCGCGCTCACGGTCGGAACCGCCAGCGAGGACGGCGCGGAAACCTCGCGAACTCTGACCTCGGGTTCCTACGTACTGTTGCCGGCAAATGAAATCCATTTCGCCAACACGACGGAAGGCGCCATCGTGCAGATCTTCGGTATCGGCCCGTTCCGGCTGGAGCTGACATGAATCTTTCCGCAACCGCGCCTAGCTACGTTCACGGCGGTGGCAAGCTGCCGCTGCTCGGTGAAACCATTGGCGCCTGCTTCGATCGCATTGTCCGACGCTTCGGCGAGCGTGAAGCGCTGGTGGTTCGACACCAGCAGATTCGCTGGACCTATCGCGAGCTGCAGCGGCGCGCGGACAATCTCGCCGTTGCACTGCTGCGGCTTGGGATGAGTCCCGGTGAACGCATCGGCATCTGGTCGCAGAACAACGCGGAGTGGCTGTTGGTCCAGCTGGCAACCGCCAAGGCGGGCTTGATCCTCGTCAACATCAATCCGGCCTATCGCGGTAACGAGTTGCAGTACGCTTTGAACAAGGTGAAGTGCAGGGCGCTGATCGTTTCGCCGCGCTTCAAGGCGAGCAACTATCTGAAGATTCTGCAGGAACTCGCGCCGGAGCTCGCTCACTGCAAACCAGGAAAGCTGGCCGCGGCCGCGCTTCCCTCGCTGACGCTAGTGATCCGGCAGGGTGAGGAAAGGACGGCGGGGATGTTGAACTTCGATGCGTTGCTGGCCGACGCCAGCGCCGCGGAGCTGGCGCGCCTGCAATCGGTCGGCGCCACGCTGCAGTTCGACGACCCCATCAACATCCAGTTCACGTCGGGCACGACCGGTCAGCCCAAGGGCGCCACGCTGACGCACCACAACATTCTCAACAACGGTTACTTCGTCGGCGTCGCGATGAATTTCAGCGAAAACGAGCGTCTGTGCATTCCGGTGCCGCTGTATCACTGCTTCGGCATGGTGCTCGGCAACCTCGTGTGCATCACGCATGGCGCGACCATGGTTTATCCGGAAGAAAGCTTCAACGCCGAGGCGGTTCTCAGCACTATCGAAGCCGAGCGATGTACGGCAGTCCACGGGGTGCCGACGATGTTCATTGCAATACTCGATCATCCGCGCTTCGCGCAGTACGACCTCACGAGCCTGCGAACCGGCATGATGGCCGGCGCTCCTTGTCCCGCGGAACTGATGCAGAAGGTGATCGAACGCATGCACATGCAACAGATCACCATCGGCTACGGCATGACGGAAACTTCGCCGATTTCATTCCAGAGCGCCATGGACGATCCGAGCGAGCGTCGGATCGCAACCGTGGGACGCGTGCTGCCGCACCAGGAGGTGAAGATAGTCGACGAATGCGGGCGCATCGTGCCGCAGGGCGTCACCGGCGAACTACTGACGCGCGGCTACAGCGTGATGCGCGGCTATTGGGATGACGATGAAAGGACGCGCGAGTCGATCGATGCCGGTGGCTGGATGCATAGCGGCGACCTCGCGACGCTCGATGCACAAGGCTACTGCCGCATCGTCGGCCGCTCCAAAGACATGGTGATTCGCGGCGGGGAGAACATCTATCCGCGTGAGGTGGAGGAGTTTCTCTACCGCCATCCGAAGATCCAGGACGTGCAATGTGTCGGCGTGCCCGATGCGAAATACGGCGAAGAGCTGTGCGCGTGCATCATCTTGCGCCCGGGCACACAGGCAAATGCGGAGGAGATTCGCGAGTTTTGTCGCGGCCAGATCGCGCACTACAAAGTGCCGCGCTACGTGCGATTCGTCGACTCTTTTCCAATGACGGTTACGGGCAAGGTGCAGAAATTCCTGCTGCGACAGCAGATGGCGGCCTGAAGCGGCGACCTAGCCGCAGCCGCGGTCCCGGAGAAATCCCGGCGTTCTCCCGGGACTGGCCGGTGCGGCCACTCATAGTCTCTTCGTCCATGAACATTCGGCCGCTTCATCGTTCCGCCGTTATGTGTTGCGCCTTGCTCGTCGCCGCTCCGCTCTCCGCCAAAAATCCCGCGAGTCAGCACACCATGACAAAACAGATCATCCGCATTCCCGACGCACCCAGTAACCCGCTTTACAGCCAGGCCGTCAAAGTCGGTCCGACTATCTATGTGACCGGCGTTCCGGGCATCGATCCTGTGACCAGGAAAGTGAGCGGGCCAACTATCCAGGAGCAGACGCGGCAGGCGCTCATCAATTGCGAGAACATTCTGCGTGCCGCTGGCGCGACACTTGCTGATGTCGTCGAAGTCCAGGCATTGCTCGCCAAGCCCGACGATTTCGGCGGATTGAACGAGGAATACGCAAAGTTCTTCCGCAGCGATCCGCCGGTCCGATCCGTCGCGAGGCTGGGCCCTGAGCTTCCTGGCGTCCTGGTGTCGATCCGCATGGTCGCAGTCTTAACTGATTGAGCCGTAACGGGCGATTTCGCTTGTAAGATTTCTCGCAGTCTTTGCTCGCGTTTCTGACAGCTGCAATGGCGGCCCTGCCTACAAGACTCCCCGGTCGGCGCTGGCGCACGCCGCGCGGGTTTTGAACCAACTTCTCGCTCACCAACCCGCACCTGCAGTGAGCAAAGTCCGATGAATAAGTCCTACCCAGCGCGCTTCGAATCCACCGCTGTTCTCGTCAGCGTACTACTCGCAGGTTGCGGTGGTGGCGGGTCGTCGGATAAACCGCCGCCCGTATCAGAGCCCGCGCCGGCACCCGTTCCCGCGCCGGCCCCGGCCCCGGCCCCGGCCCCGGCC
>JBDTSV010000204.1:0-7828 GCA_039930985.1 Pseudomonadota bacterium | reverse complement strand
GGATCGTGGGCACCGCGGCATAACTCTGTGTGTTGTTGATCGTGGTCGGCGCGCCATACAGACCATAGGCGGCGGGGAACGGCGGCTTGAAGCGCGGCTTGCCCTGCTTGCCCTCCAGAGAATCGAGTAGCGCGGTTTCTTCGCCGCAGATGTACGCGCCGGCACCCACCGCTGTGTACAGATCGAAATCCACTCCCGAACCGAGAATGTTCTTGCCTAACAAACCAGCGGCATAGGCCTCTTTGAGTGCTGCTTCGAAGCGCGGCACGGGCTCGCCGAGAAATTCGCCGCGGATGTAGTTGTAGCCCACCGTGGCGTTCATGCAGTAGCCACCAATGGCCATGCCCTCGATGAGCGAATGCGGATTGAAGCGCAGGATGTCGCGATCGTGGCAGGTGCCCGGCTCGCTCTCATCGGAATTGCACACCGCGTATTTCTGCATGGTGGCGTCGCGCGGCATGAAGCTCCACTTGGTGCCGGTGGGAAATCCGGCGCCACCGCGGCCGCGCAGTCCGGACGCCTTCACCTGTTCCACGACGGCGAGGCGCGCCGGCTTCTCGGCAAGAATCTTTTTCCAGGCCTCGTAGCCACCGATCTTCAGATAGGTGTCGAGCTTCCACGGCTGTTCGAGCTTCAACGGCTCGAATACCGTGAGGTTCATCTTGTCAGCCCACTTTTCTACTGCGCCTGCCATCGTTAGCTCACTTCAGCTCGTCGAGAACCTTGTCCACCTTCTCGGGTGTCAGGTACTCGTGGAATTCGTGGTCGACCATCATCATCGGCGCGCCGGTGCAGGCCGCGAGACACTCTTCTTCCTTCTTGAGGAAGATGCGGCCGTCGGCGGTGCTCTCACCGAGCTTGATGCCGAGCTTCTTTTCGCAATGCGCGACCAGGTCTTCAGCGCCGTTGAGCATGCAGCTGATGTTGGTGCAGATGCTGACGTGATGACGGCCGCACGGATGCATCTCGAACATCGAATAGAAGCTCGCGACTTCGTACACCTGGATGGGCGGAAGCCGCAGATATTCCGCCACGCCATCCATGAGCTCCGGCGTGAGGAAACCGTTGTTCTGTTCCTGAGTGAACCGCAGCGCCGAAAGCACCGCCGAGCGCTGGCGCCCGGTGGGGAACCGTGCGATCCACTCGTCGATCTCGTGACGTGTGTGTTCGTTGAGCACGCACGCCTTCTCGCCGAACACGGGCTCGAAGCTGCCGCCATCCGCGGTCTTCACGACATGCGCACTCATCGATCCACCTCTCCGAACACGATGTCCTGGGTACCGATCACCGCGACCACGTCCGCGAGCATGTGGCCACGGCTCATTTCCTCGAGCGCCGACAGGTGCGCGAAGCCGGGCGCGCGACACTTGAGGCGGTACGGTTTGTTGGCGCCGTCCGAGATGAGGTAGATGCCGAACTCGCCCTTGGGCGCTTCAACCGCGGCGTACGTCTCGCCTTCCGGCACCGAGTAGCCTTCGGTGAACAGCTTGAAATGATGAATGAGCGATTCCATGTCGCCTTTCATTTCTTCGCGGCTCGGCGGCCGCACCTTGCGATCGTCGATCATCACGGGACCGGGATTGCGCTTCAGCCACTCCACGCACTGCTTGATGATGCGATTGCTCTGGCGCAGCTCTTCGATGCGAACCAGGTAGCGGTCGTAGCAATCGCCGTTCACGCCCACGGGAATGTCGAAATCCATGTCTTCGTAAACCTCGTAGGGCTGCTTCTTGCGCAGGTCCCAGACGATGCCCGAACCGCGCAGCATGGCGCCGGTGAAGCCGAGCGCCATCGCGCGCTCCGGGCTGACGACACCGATGTTGACGGTGCGCTGCTTCCAGATGCGATTGTCGGTGAGCAGGGTTTCGTACTCGTCCACGCACTTCGGAAAACGCGCCACGAAACTGTCGATGAAATCGAGCAGCGAACCCTGGCGCGCCTCGTTCATAGACTCGGCATTTTTCTGCGACCGCCACTTCGACGCCTGGTACTTCGGCATGGAGT
Source organism: Pseudomonadota bacterium (assembly GCA_039930985.1). Lineage (GTDB taxonomy): Bacteria > Pseudomonadota > Gammaproteobacteria > Steroidobacterales > Steroidobacteraceae > CADEED01. The sequence goes on along the minus strand of JBDTSV010000204.1, from coordinate 5,824 downwards.
CCGGCAGGTCGCGATACACGCCGCCCGGGCGGTAGTACGTGGCGTGCATGCGCGTGCCGGATACTGCTTCATAGCAGTCCATGAGGTCTTCGCGTTCCTTGAAGGCGAGCAGGAAGACCGTCATCGCGCCGATGTCGAGCGCGTGCGCGCCGAGCCACATGAGGTGGTTCAACACGCGGGTGATCTCGTCGAACATGACGCGAATGTACTGCGCGCGTACCGGCACCGTGACGCCCAAAAGGCGCTCGATGGCCATGACGTAGGCGTGTTCGTTGCACATCATCGACACGTAGTCGAGGCGGTCCATGTAACCGATGGACTGGTTGAACGGCTTCGACTCCGCGAGCTTCTCCGTGCCGCGATGAAGCAGCCCGATGTGCGGATCTGCCTTCTGGATGACTTCGCCGTCCATCTCGAGCACCAGGCGCAGCACACCGTGCGCCGCCGGATGCTGCGGACCGAAGTTCATCGTGTAATTGCGGATCTCGTTCATCTGGTCCGATTACTTGGGAGACTTGAGTGCCGCGTCGTAGCGGTTGTCGTCGCGGATGACCTTGGGCACGAGAATGCGCGGCTCGATCGAGACGGGCTCGTACACCACGCGCTGCTTGTCGGCGTCGTAACGCACTTCGACGTTGCCGATCAGCGGGAAATCCTTGCGGAATGGATGCCCGATGAAACCGTAATCCGTCAGGATGCGGCGCAGATCGGGATGGCCCGTGAACAGGATGCCGAACAGGTCGAACGCCTCGCGCTCGAACCAGTTGGCGCCCGCCCATATCTCGACTACGGAATCGATGATCGGATCTTCGGCATCTTCGCAACGCGCGCGCAGGCGCAGCCGCTGGTTGTTCGTGACCGACAAGAGTTGATAGGCCACCGCGAAGCGCGCGCCATCGTGCGGCACACGCGCGCCGTCGCGATTCACGCCGCGGCTGAAACCCGAGGTTGTGGCGGAATTGGTCTTCCACTCGGTGGTGCCGTAGTCGAGATAGTCGATGCCGGCGAGGTCGATGAGGATTTCAAATTTGAGTTCGGGCGTGTCGCGCAGCGCAAGACATGCTTCGCGCAGTTTGTCGGGCTGCACTTCGTAGCAGAGTTCGTCCGGCAGCGACGGCGCGCGCAGCAGCAGGTCCGGCAGCCGGGCTTCGACTTTTTCGGCGAGCGTCGCGATCTTGGCGGTCGAGGGTTGGGTCATGATCTTGCGGTTACGGACGAGCGATGGTGCTGGTGCGCTCGATCTTCTTCTGCAACTGGATGATGCCGTAGAGCAGTGCTTCGGCGGTGGGCGGGCAACCCGGCACGTACACATCCACCGGAACGATGCGATCGCAGCCGCGCACGACCGCATATGAATAGTGGTAATAGCCGCCGCCGTTCGCGCACGACCCCATCGAGATGACCCAGCGCGGCTCGGGCATCTGGTCGTAAACCTTGCGCAACGCCGGCGCCATTTTGTTCACCAGCGTGCCGGCGACGATCATGCAATCCGACTGTCGCGGGCTCGGACGGAACACGACGCCGAATCGATCGAGGTCGTAGCGCGATGCCCCCGCGTGCATCATCTCAACCGCGCAACAGGCCAGACCGAAAGTCATCGGCCACAACGAGCCGGTGCGCGCCCAGTTGAAGACGGTGTCGACGCTCGTGGTGAGAAAGCCGCGCTCTGCGAAACCTTCCGCGGCAGCTTCCGAACTCGTCTCTTCTAATCCCACTCGAGCGCTCCCTTTTTCCACTCGTAGATGAAACCCACCACGAGAATGAACAGGAAAATTCCCATGGCGACGAGCCCGAACGTACCGATGCTGTGGAGGACTACCGCCCAGGGAAACAGGAAAGCGATTTCGAGATCGAACACGATGAACAAGATGGCGACGAGGTAGTAACGCACGTCGAATTTCATGCGGCTGTCTTCGAAGGCCTCGAAGCCGCATTCATAAGGAGAGAGTTTCTGGACGTCGTCCTTGGCGCGGGCCTGCCATCGACCGATGACGAGACCAAGCGTCATCAGCAGGAGCGCGAGCCCCGTGGCGACGGTGAGAAAAATCAGTACGGGCAGGTAATTCGCAAGCATGTTTGGACGTTCTGCGTAAAAAAGGGCAGCAACCTCTCTCGTAAAACAAAGAGAGACAACCGCCCCGCAAATTCGGGCGCGATTGTATCAGGGAAAGGAAAGTGATGGTGCCGACGGGGAGACTCGAACTCCCACGGATCGCTCCGCTAGCCCCTCAAGCTAGTGTGTCTACCAATTCCACCACGTCGGCGTTTACGCAAATCCTCAGGGCTTTTTCACGGCTTCCGGCGGAGCCTGCTCGGCCGGCGCCGCGGGCACGGGAACCGCATTCGCATCGGGAGCTGGCGCAGGCGCAGTGGGCGCCGGTGCCGCTGCCGGCTCGGCAGCGCTCTCTGCCACTTTGTCGAGCAGCGATGCCGGTTGCGCCCGGGCGTCGCGCTGGAACAGGTACGTGAGGCAAAGACTGTTCAGCATGAAAATGGCGGCGAATATCGCTGTCATGCGCGACAAGCCGGTGGTCGCGCCGCGCGCGCCAAACACCGTGCCCGACGCACCTGCACCGAATCCGGCACCCGCATCGGCGCCCTTGCCTCGCTGCAAAAGCACGAGGCCGACGATCGCGAATGCCGAAAGGACCTGCAGGACTGTGAGAATCGTTCGCAACATCTTTGGTTACCTAGTTCAGGCGCGGGCCGCGGCGACGATCGCCAGGAACTCTTCGGCTTTGAGTGAAGCGCCGCCGATGAGTCCGCCGTCCACGTTCGGCATCGAAAAGAGTTCCGCGGCATTCGCGGCCTTGACGCTGCCGCCGTACTGGATGCGCACGAGGCCGGCGATCTTAGCATCGCGACCCGCGATCCGCCCGCGGATGTGTGCGTGAACTTCCTCGGCCTGCTGCGGGCTCGCAGTCTTGCCAGTGCCGATCGCCCACACGGGCTCATAGGCGATAACCGCGCGATTAAACGCGGCAACTCCTGACAAATCGAGCACCGCATCGAGCTGCCGATCGATCACTTCGAAAGTGCGGCCAGCCTCGCGCTCGGCGAGCAGCTCGCCCACGCAGAGAATGGGTGTGAGGCCGGCCGCGAGCACCGCTGCAAATTTGCGCGCGACCAGCTGATCGGACTCACCGAACAGCGCCCGCCGCTCGGAATGGCCCACGATCGAGCCCGCGCAGCCGACATCACGCAACATGGCGGCCGACACCTCGCCGGTGAATGCCCCCTGGGTTTCAGCGCAGACATCCTGGGCGCCCAAGCTGATGCGCGACCCGGCCAGCGCCCGGGAAAGTTCGGCCAAGTAGACGAAAGGCGGACAAACCCATACCTCGGCGGACGAGTTCGGCAGCTTGTGCACGATCGAATCGACCAGCCCCGCGTTTTCCGCGCGCGAACCGTACATTTTCCAATTGCCTGCGATGATCTGGCGGCGCATTTGTGAAGCCGTTGAGGCCGTTTCGGCCGCTCAAAAAAGGGGCGCGATGATAGCGGCGCGCCCCTCAGGACGCAACGCGACGCACGACGGCCGCGATTTCCTCGGCACAGCGCACGGTATCTGTCTCATCTCGGGCTTCGACCATGACGCGAATGACGGGTTCGGTTCCCGAGGGCCGCAGGACCACTCGCCCATCGTTGCCTAACCGCAGCGCAACCCTCTGAACCGTGTCTTCCACCTCGGGAATGGATTTCGGATCGAATTTTCGCGCCACCTTCACATTGATCATGGTCTGCGGAAATCGAGCCATGCCAGCCGCGAGCTCTGCCAGGCCCTGCCCGGTTTCGCGCATTACGGCCAGAACCTGCAAAGCCGCCATGAGCGCGTCACCGGTTGTCGTTTTGTCCAACAACAGGATGTGGCCCGATGATTCGCCACCGACCGAACCGCCGAACTCGCGCAACATTGCGAGCACGTAACGGTCGCCTACCTGGGCGCGCTTGAACTCGATGCCTTGCTCACGCAATGCCACCTCGAGCCCGAGGTTGCTCATGACCGTGCCGACGACCGGACCCTTGAGCGTCCCGGCGCGCTTGCGCGCCATCGCGATGATGTAGATGAGCTGATCGCCGTCGACGATACGGCCGAGACCATCGACCATGACCAGGCGATCGCCGTCGCCATCGAGCGCGATGCCGGCGACGGCGCGCACGCCCGGTACGGTGAGTTGCAGCAGACTCGGTGATGTGGATCCGCAACCATCATTGATGTTGCGGCCGTTCGGCGAGCAGCCGATCGGGATGATTTCGGCGCCAAGATCGGTGAGCGTTCGCGGCACGACCTTGTAGCCCGCGCCGTTCGCGCAATCGACCACGAGCTTCATGCCTTCGAGCGTCATTCCATTGGGCAGCGATTCGCGACAGAAGTCCTGGTAGTGACGGCGCGATTTGTCGACGCGCGAGGCGCGCCCCAGATCGACCGACGAACGCGTGATGGGGCCGCTGTCTATCTCGGCCTCGATGGCTTCCTCGATCTCATCCGAAAGCTTGCCGCCTTGCGAGTCGAAAAACTTGATGCCGTTGTCATCGTAGAGATTGTGAGATGCGCTGATGACGATGCCGAAGCTGCATTCGAACTTGCGCGTGATGAAAGCGATGCCAGGAGTGGGCAGCGGGCCTATCAACAACACGTTGACACCCGCCGCGACGAAACCCGCCTCGAGCGCCGCCTCGAACATGTAGCCCGAAAGGCGCGTGTCCTTGCCGATGAGCACTGTGCCACCGTTCGGCGCGAGAACCCGTGCCGCGGCGCTGGCAAGGCGCAGCGCGAAATCCACGGTCATTGGATGTTCGCCAACCCGACCGCGCACACCGTCAGTGCCAAAAAATTTACGTGCCATCGAAATCTGCTCCCTGTGAAACCGCCGCGGCCACGCGGATCGCGTCAACCGTGGCGGCCACGTCGTGGGCGCGCACGATACGCGCTCCGTTGAGAACCGCAATGGCGGCCAGTGCGACGCTGCCCGCAGTTCGATCGTCGACTGCACGGCCGGTCAGCGTCTGGAGCATGGACTTGCGTGACAGTCCTGCCACGAGCGCCACTCCCAACTGCTCGAAGCGGCGAAAGTGTTTGAGGAGCGCCAGATTGTCCGCGACGCGTTTGCCAAAACCGAAGCCCGGATCGACGGCGAGGCGCGCGATATCGATGCCGGCCCCGCGGCACGCCGCCACGCGCGACGCGAGATAGGTGCCGACTTCCGCAAGCACATCTTCGTAACGCGGCGCGTCCTGCATCGTGCGGGGTTCGCCTTTCATGTGCATGAGGCAAACTCCCGCGCCGGTGCTCGCGACCACGGCGATCGCGCCAGGCTCCGTGAGCGCGCGAACATCGTTGATGATGTCCGCGCCCGCGTCGCAGGCGGCACGCATGACTTCCGGCTTGCTGGTGTCGACGGAAATGAAAACCGCGGATTCGCGCCGCAGGGCTTCGATGATGGGAATAACGCGGGCGAGTTCTTCGCCGAGAGTGGCCGGAGTGGCACCGGGGCGCGTCGACTCACCACCGACATCGATGACGGCCGCGCCCTCCTCGATCATGAGACGCGCATGGCGCAGGGCTGACTCGGCGGTGGCGTTGCGGCCGCCGTCGGAGAAGGAATCGGGAGTGACGTTCAGAACGCCCATGACGACCGGCGCGCTGAGATTCAGAGCGCGATCGCGGCATTGCCACTGCGTGACGACGGTCATCGGCAAGGGAGCACGCGAAAAGACGAGCGGCCTTTACGGCCGCTCGTTCCACGTTTGTTAGTGCTGGCCCGCCGGGGATCCGATTTTCGGACCATCGGCTTCGCCTTCGGGACGCTTCGGCGGCGGCGTG
>JBDTSV010000203.1:0-15195 GCA_039930985.1 Pseudomonadota bacterium | reverse complement strand
GCCTGGCGCTCGCGGAAATTGCTCAACGGCTCAAACGTTCTATTAGTGAGATTTTTCGCGTGATCATCGTCATGGAACGACGACAGTGGTTGCGCAAGGATCCGGAGAGTTCGCGCTTCGCTCTCACGTATCGCATGCTGGCGCTGGCTCATCATGGAACTCCAGCCCAGACGCTGACGCTGGCTGCCACGCCTGTCATGAAAGCGCTCTCGTTGTCGAGCAGACAGGCTTGTCACCTGGTGGTGAGATCGGGTCATCAGGGCCTGGTAATTCAACGACAGGAAAGTATCGGCCGCGCGTCTGGGTTCGCGGTACGTCTCGGCGTCATGGTCGACCTGATCACGAGTTGTTCTGGCCACGTACTCCTTGCGTTCACGGAGGCGAGCGCCCTTGATGAAGTGCTTGCTTCGATTCCCCGTCCCTGGGGACTGACGGAAAAAAAATTAATGGCCAGACTGGGGCGGGTCAGGCGGCAAGGATACGATCTTCAGCCCAGTCCCCTCACGGGCGGGGTGACCGACATCAGCTATCCGATTCGCGACTTCGACGGAACCGTGGTCGCCGCCCTCACGATTCCGTACCTTCGATTTCTGGATGACCCGGTGTCGAGCGCCGTTGAGGTGTCGAGACGGCATCTCGAAACAGCTGCGAATCAGGTGTCCCGATCCCTGGGGTTCAACGAAGGCAACTTGTCTCGAAACCGGGGCTGAAGTTCAAGCACTTCGGCAGGCCGCACTTCTGTCTCGCGTCATTTTCTCGAAATCTTGCGGCGTCGCCGGCGGCTCTTTGCCTCAGCGCCAATGGTTGCCGGGATGATGCGGCGCTTGATCAACGCGCCACCAACGACACGTTTCATGTCCGCTTCCCGTGCGGCGACGGCGCGAAGATTTTGCTTTGCCAGCCCCGAGTGCTCGCGTGCCAGGATTTCAGCACGCGCGCCCTGACCATCGGCGATGGCATTCAGGATCGCATGGTGTTGCTGCTGAGCCTTCTGCAGGATTTCCCGGGCCCGCGGCAGCTCGGCCTGGGCGAGGACGAAGGCGCTAGGCGAAGCGAAGGGCAGGGCCAGAATCTGCTCGAGGGCACGCCTGAGTACCGCGCTGTTGGCCAGTTCCACCAGCAGGTGATGAAACCGCTCATTGAGCCGCACGTAGTCGGAAAAGAACTCGCTGCCTGGCTTGCGGCGCTGGGCAATCGAATCCATCGCGCCGACACAATCCCGCAGTGGCGCCAGATCGGCGTGCGACAGACTTCGCTCGGACGCACGACGGGCTGCCGCGCCCTCGAGTGTGCCGCGAAGATCGATGGCGTCGAACACTTCACCTTCATCAAAGGCGCGGACGATGAAACCGCCTGATGTGGACGGTTGCAGCAAGCCCTCCTCGGCAAGCTGCAAAAGGGCGGCGCGAATTGGCGTGCGTGATATTCCCGTGCGCTCGGCGACGGCGAGTTCCGGCACCCGCTCGCCGGCCTTGATTTCGGCATCCAGAATCATCTGCCGCAGCCGCAACAGCGCCTTGACTGTCTGTCCCGCGCGAACGTTTCCGGATCGAGTCAAAGCAGGATTGCGGTGGGCAGGGGACATCGAAGTGATGCTATCTAACTTCGAGTTTGAGGGAGCTTTCTTCCAGCACAAATCTTCCAGCCGCGACCGTGGCCAGCCATCGGCAAGTGCGCAGAAAGCCTCCGAAGCAAAAAAGATGCATGCCATCCATGGGTAAGCCCGCCTCTCGGGCCGCGGCGAGATCGTGTACGAGCCGCTCGGGGCCGCGGTCACTGCTCAGCTTCAGCACCAGGTTGGGACGACTGCCGAGCGCACGAATCGACGCACCGACTCCGCAACGTGCGGCATATTTCAGCAGCGTGCCCAGACGCGCGGGACCCGCCAGGCCGGCGACAAGTTTCGATCGCACCCCAGTCGAACGCAGTTCGCGAGTCCAGGCGAGAAACGGTGCACTTTCGAAGAAGAACTGCGTCAGCAATGTGCACTCGATTCCTCTTTGCGCCGCGAGCGCCGACTTGTCGCGTTCGGCTGACCGGATCTGATCGAGCGGAATTGTCGGATGCCCTTCGGGATGGCCGGCTAGCGAAACCCGCGCAAGGCCATGCTTTTCCAGCAGGCCGGTGCGCAACACGTCGCTGACATTTGAGTACGGGCCGCGCGCTTTCGCGTAGTCACCGGCGATCAGCAGCACTTCGGAGGCGCCGGCTTCTTGCGTGAGTTGTCCCAACAAGCAATCGAGGTCCTCGGCGGCGGCGATCAGGCGCACCGGGACGTGAGGTATTGGTTCGAATCCGGCCGCCCGCACCGCACGACTCGCGTCCCGCGTTCCTGCCCACTCCTGTTTTGGCAGGTGGCTGACATAGACGCGAGTGCCAGGCGTCAGAAATTCCCTGCTGGCCGCAAGCAAAGGGATATCGCCCACGTTCAACTCGATCGACGCACAGCGCGCCAGATCGATGACAGCCTCGGCGAGCGCTGCGCGCGCGTCGCGCTTCCCGGCGGTGGCGGCAGCGTGTATCACGCCTGGCGAGCACGCCATCCCTGTTGGTGATACGTCTCGCGTGCGTCGCGCGCGTAGGGAACCGGTGCGACTTTCACGCGGACTTCGAGTTGCCGGTGGCGTTCCACGGTGGGCTTGCGCGTGCCCTGGTTCTCTTCTCCCCACAGCAAGGTCAACACGTCGCCAATCTCGATATGCGGAGCCACGACGCCGAGCGACAGGACGCGCCGCTCGTTGTAGCTGCAGCCACCGAACATCGACACGCCAACGACTTTGCCCCCCATGGTTACCGCGTCATAGGACGAGGACGCGTAGTTGGCGATCGGCACGTCCAGGAATTTGTAGTTTTCACCCTCCGGCGCGAGCAATGACGCAAAAATCTTTGCGACGTCTTCCGAGAACCATTCGAAGGTGACCTTCTTGCGTTGCGGCTCACGCGCATGCTTCTCGAGCGCCTCGCGGCCGATGAAGTCGTGGTCGAACTTGACGAAGGCGCCGTAGCCGAGTGCGAATGGCGTGAGGTAGTAGTCTTCGATGTTCTCGGAAACAAAGCTGCCGCCAATCGAACCGGTAGCTTCGTAGCCGGTAGCGGGTAACCACTGACGGTACTGGCGCAGGCTTTCGCCCGTGTATACCGCCGGCAGTGGCGAGGGAATCCACCCGGATTCGAGCGTGTTGCTCGCATACGCACGCGAACCGACCTGCACGAGACCGAACTCGACACCGGCGGCAAGAATGGCCTCGCGAATCTCGTCGCGTTCTTCGTAGGGTCCCCAGACTTCGAGGCCCGGTTCGCCGGCCATGCCGTGGCGCAGGCAGCGCACTTTGCGTCCACCGATGTTGATCGAGTCCATGGTGAAGAACTTCACGTCGGGCAATTTGGAACCATGCAGCTTTTCGAGAATCTTCATCGCGTTCGGGCCCTGCACCTGGTACCGGTAGTGCCGGCGCACGACGGCCTTGCCGCGCGGATGGCTGGGCGAGCGGTCATCGCGGATCACGTCGACCTTGTATCCGCCGGTCTGCGCGTGGAACTGGATCCAGTTGACGGTTGGCGCGCGACCCACGAACAGCAGTTCGTCGCGATCCAGGTAGAACAGGATGCCGTCGCCGATGACGTAGCCGTCATGATTGCAGGGCACCATCTGCTTCGCCTTGTTAGGGGTGAAGGTCGAGAAGCTGTTGATGGTGAGGTAGGACATGAGCCTGAAGGCGTCGGGCCCGCGCACTGTCAGTTCTGCCATGTGGTGCGATTGATCGAAGAGCACGGCGGTGTGGCGCCAGGCACGTTGTTCATCACGCCAGTTGCTGAACTCGCTGGGCACCACCGGGTAGACATAGGCGCCGACCGAGGAATTTCGCAGCATTTGTACCGGGTTTCCGTTGCGGTCCAGCAGCTCTTGCAGATTCTGTGCGCTCATGACTTAACCTCGTGATCGGAATATTCAGCAACAGCGTGCAGCCTAGTCGGAAGCGAAAACCCAAACAAGTATACAATTCAGCATGAAGAATACATCGGAGCGAACGTGAGCATGAGAGGCGATCATGACTGAGAGCTCCGCTAACGTTTCCGCGGCTGTGCCCGAAGTGGTGCTTACCGTGCAGTGTCCCGACACCACCGGCATCGTGGCCGCCGTGACCGGATTTATCGCCGCCAACCACGGGCTCATCACGCAGGCGCAGCACTACGACGACCCGTATGCCGATACATCCTTTCTGCGGGTGGTGTTTCGCGATAACGGCGGGGGGCTCAAGCCCATCGACGAGCTGGATCGCCGCTTCCAGGCCGAGGTGGGGCAACGATTTTCGATGATCTGGCATTTCCACGACGCCCGTCGCCCATGCCGCGTCATTCTTGCGGTTTCGACCCAGGCGCACTGCCTGAACAGTTTCCTGCATCGATGGAGCACGGGAACGTTGCCGGTCGAGGTGATGGCGGTGGTTTCAAACCATGAAGATCTGCGGCGCATCGCCGAGTGGCACGGCGTGCCGTTCCACCATTTGCCGCTGGTCGATGGTGACAAACCGGCGCAGGAGAGACGCATCATCGAGCTGTTCGAGCGCTCGAATGCCGAGCTTCTGATACTGGCGCGCTATATGCAGATTCTGACGGCTGAATCCTGTCGCTATTTCGCCGGTCGCGCGATCAACATCCACCACTCGTTCCTGCCCGGGTTCAAGGGGGCGCGCGCCTATCACCAGGCCTTCGAGCGCGGCGTCAAACTGATTGGCGCCACCGCACACTATGTGACAAGCGATCTCGACGAAGGACCCATCATCGATCAAGAGGTCGAGCGCGTCGACCATACCTGTACGCCCGAGGATCTTGCCGACATTGGCCGTGACCTCGAAAGCGTGACGCTCAATCGCGCCGTGAAATGGCACGCGGAACGACGGGTCTTCAGCAACGGGCGGAAGACTGTGGTCCTGCGCTGAGGACGTTGCTAGTCGCGGTGTTCGCAGGCCGTCGCTCGAGCGCGATGGCGTAGCAAATCCAGCAATTCGGCTTGCGCCCGTGTCGGCTGCCAGTGGCGGCGCACTGTCAATCCGATCGAGCGCACGACGTTGCCCTGCGGATGCGGAACCGCGGCCAGCAATCCCGCCCGTAGTTCGTAGTAAATCTGCTGCGTCGAAGCCAGCATGAGGCAATCGCTTTCCAGCAAAAAGGCGCGCGCCGCGGTCAGCGAATTGCACTGCACGGATTGCGCCGGCTCCGGCAGGCCCGCGCTGGTGAAGAGATGTCTGAAGTGCGCGCGCAATGGCGAACTTGCGCGCGGCGCGATCCAGGGATATTTCCGCAAATCCTCGCTGCCCAGCCGCTTTCGCCCCGCAAGTGGATGAGCGGCGCGCATCGCAATGGACAACACATCGTCGAACAGGTGTTCCTGCCGCACTTGCGCGGTCACGCGGCTGTCGCTCAGTGCTCCTATCAGCACGTCGGCGTCGCCCGATTCCAGCGCCGCGAGAAGATTTTCATAAGTTCCGTCGAGGATCGCGACCGAATGGGCCGGATGATTGCGCGCGAACGCGATCACGGCGCTCGGGACAATGAAGCTGCGCGCCAGCGGCATTGCGCCAATGACCGTCTTGCCGCCCGGCCCGCCCTGCAGGGAGGTGATGTCGGCGCGCGCCTGCTCTATCTCGCCAAATGCCAGGCGCACGCGGCGGGCGAACGCTTTCGCATCGCGCGTCGGACGCACTCCGAAACTCGTTTTCTCGAACAACGGCACGGCGAGCATCTTCTGCAGCGTGCTTGCGGCGCGATGCAGCGCGGGTTGCGTCAATCCTTTCGCCCGTGCCGCCCGTGCGAAGCTTTCGTGCTCCGCGAGGGCGACCAACGCCGCCAGTTGCGCACTGGTCATCCGCAGGACGGTCTTTTCCGAGTTGTGTGTCGGTACGGCGCTGCGGCGAAGGAATTCGCAGAGCGCTTCCCGAATCTGCACGAGCGTGCGTTCGATGCGCGGCGCGCAAATTTCGCCGGCGGCAGTCAGGCTCGTGCCGGTGCGGCCACGCTCGAACAAGGCGGCACCGAAATATTGTTCGATGTTACCCAGCGCCTCGGTCAGTGCTGGCTGGCTCAGATTTACCCGCCGAGCGGCCGCGCTGATGGTGCCGAGCTGCCGGATTTCGTGACATGCCTGCAGATGACGAAGCTTCGGTGTCATGCGGGGCCTCGACCATCAAGATCGGTAGTTAGGCCGAGCCCCGCTCATGACGAGAGCGCCTCTCAGAAGTTTCTGGTGACGCTCAGGGACAGGGTACGGGGCCGCGCATAGATGATCTCCGAATAACCGGATGCCGTCGTCAGCGATGAAGTTCCTGCCACGGGATACAGCTTGTCGCTGAGGTTGTTGCCGCTCAGCACCACACGCCACTTGTCGTCTTCCGAGGCGAGCGCGAGCGAGGCATTCACCAGCGTGATGGTGTTGTTCTGCGCGATCTCGGGTGAATTGCCGGCATCGAAGAACTGCTTCGTCGTGTAGCTGACGTCAACGCGCGGAGTCAACGACCAGTTGCTGCTCGGGTGGAAGCCATAGGAAAGCCCGAGATGGCCCGACCATTTCGGCGCGAAAGGCAGGCGGCTGGAGAGTGTGGCGGTCGCGGTCGGCGTTACTGGCCCGAACGGAGGTGGCGCCGAGATGCTGTCGAACTTCGTGTCGAGGTAGCCGACGCTGGCATCGAGACGCAGCTCCTTGGTCGGGACGAACTCCAGTTCCACTTCGCCGCCGCCGATCGACGCCACACCCGCGTTGAACAGCAAAGGCACGACGCCCAGGCGGTAGGTCATCTGGATGTTGTCGTAGTCGGTGTTGAAGACCGCCACGTTGATGCGCAGATACTCGGTCGGATCGAGCTTCAGACCCAGCTCGTAGGATTCCGCGGTTTCCGCATCGAAGGAAATCGGTGCATTGCCCGGAGGCGCGGCGTTGTAGCGCTGGTTGAAGCCACCGCTCTTGAATCCCTGCGACCAGCTCAGATAGGTCATGACGCTCGGATTGAACCGATACTGCAGGCTCGCGGAGGCCGTGGTATCGGTGAATTCGCGTTCGAACCGATTGGTGGTCAGGAACAGGCAGTTCGTCTGCGTCGGCGGAGCGCCCGCAAACGGACACAGCGCCGTGGGAGCCGCGGGTTCAGCGCGGGTGGCCGGCGCCACGTTGAACATCGTGGCCTGCAGCCCCTTGGTTTCCTTCGTGTAGCGAACGCCTGCCGTCGCGCTGAACGCATCATTGAACTTGTAGGTCCACTCGGTGAACCCCGCGAATGCCTTGTCATCCATCGACACTCGCTGTGTGTCGTATGAAGTGCCGGGGTTACCCAGTGGCACGAGCAGGCGATCGAAAGAGTCTTCGTCGAAATAGAACGCGCCGATGACGCCATCGAGGCGCTCGGTGTGGATCAGGGCCTGCAATTCCTGACTGAACTGCTCACTCTTGCTGTTGTAGTTGGTGTGCAGGATCAGCAGCGGCGTGTTGTCGGCGTCACGGGTGCCGGTCCACTTGAGATTGCGTTGCGCAGTGACAGACTTGAACGCCAGCACGTCATTGACATCCCAACGTGCCACCAGGGATACGCCTCGATTCTCGAGCGTGCTGGTAGCGGGGTAGGTGCCGCCATTCTTGAAAGGACCCAATGCCTGGGCGTCGTTGCCGCAACGCGGATCGGCCAGCGGCCCAACCAGCAATGGTGGCGGGAATGGATCGAGGATGTTAGGGCAGCCGGCGGCAATGCTGGCCGCGCCGACGAAGGTCGCCCCTTCGTTCATCGACTGGAACACGAAGGGCGAGCCGTTCTCGTCCTCTTTCGTATAGTCGGCACGAAGAGTGGCGGAAAAGCTGTCCGACGGCTTGAAGCGCAATGCCACCTGGCCCGTGTACATGTTCTCGTCGCCGAGATCCTTGCCATCCGACACGCGCGTCACGTATCCGTCGCGCTGGCGCCCGCCAAGCGCGATTCGCGCCGCCCATTGTTCATTGAGCGGAAGGTCGAACGCGCCGAAGATTTCGCGCAGATTGTCTTCGCCGACTCCCAGCCGCACTGTGTTGCCGGCATCTTCACCGGGTCCATTGGTGGTGAGGAGCACCGCACCGCCAATGGTGTTGCGGCCAAACAAGGTGCCCTGCGGGCCACGAAGAATCTGCACATTGGAAATATCGCGAAAATCCATGGCGCCGCCGACCGAACGGCCCATGTAGACGTCATCGATATAGATTCCGACGCCCGGATCGACCGCGGGCGTCGCGTCCGTCTGGCCGATGCCACGGATGAAGACCTGGGCGGCGGAGTTGTTGCCGGTCAGCGTTCCGTAGGAATGGAATTGCAGGTTCGGCGCGACCTTGTCGAGATCCGTGGTGCTGACAATCTGCTGCCGCTCGAGCGCATCGGCACTCAACGCGGTAATGGCGAGCGGCGTGTCTTGCAGACTCTCCTCGCGCCGGCGAGCGGTTACCACGATGGACTCGAGGGTTTCCGCTTCCGCGGCCGGTTCCGGTGCCGGAGACGTCTGCGCAATCGCCAGGCCGGAAGGCAAGGACAGTGCGACCACGATCGTGGAGAGTCTTGAACGGCGAATCGCGCTGGCGACGCTGGAAGTGCGCTTGCGGCTTACGTCAAACATGTCTTCATCCCCCCCGGGTAGGTGACGTTTGTATGTAGTACATACTATTAGCGAATTGCTAGCCAAATGGCAAGCGCGTAGATTTGCGCGCCTCCCAGGACCCGACTGAACGCAATGCCACGTAATACCAGCGCCAATAAACTGGCGTCGCTCGAAAAACTCGAGGTGCCCGAGATCCTGTTTCAGGAACTGGATGGGCTGCTCGGATATCAACTGCGCCGCGCCCAGGGGGCCATGCACCGGGATTTCCTGGCGTCGCTGACCGGATTGGAGCTGACGCAAAAGCAGGCGGCGTCGCTGTGGCTCATCGAATCCAATGGAGGGGCCTCCCAGGTCTCGATCGCGGCGGCACTGGGCATGGACCGCGCGACGATGATGGCGGTCGTGGACCGCCTCGAAGATCGCGGCTTCGTCATCCGCAAGCGCTCGAGCGTCGACCGTCGCCGGCAGGAGCTTTACACCACTCCGGCGGGGCAGCGGGCGCTGCGCCGAGCGAGGCATCTCATCGCCGAACACGAGGCGCGCTTCACTGCCTTGTTCAAGCCCGCGGAATTGATCGCGCTATTGACCGCGCTGCAGAAGATCCAGTCGCTCGGCTGAGCTGAAGCCCCGTCACTGCCCACGTGGCATTACTTCGATTGCGTACGCCGGTAGTTTGACGGCAAACAGATCTGCGACCAGCTGGCTTCGATGCCGCAGCACCGCGCGCTGGTTGATCGATCCCTTGTCGGTGATCTCGCCGTGATCCAGCGAGGGCTGGGTCGGCAGCAGCACCGCCCGACGTACGCAGCGGGTGCTCGCCGGATTGCGGCGCGCATGCGCCTCGATTCTTTCCGCCAGCAGGGACCGCAGCTGCGGATTTTCCGCCAGGAACCGGTAGTTTGGCGCTGCCGCGACTTCAAGCAGACGTGCGCATGAGGCCAGATCCGGAATGATGATCGCGGCGATGTAGTCCGCATCGAGGCCGGCGATCACCACGTCCTGCGCGAAGGGTGACAGCGTCGCGATCAGCTCGGCGCGCAACGGCCCGACGCTCACCCAGGTGCCATTGGCAAGCTTGAAGTCTTCGGCGATTCGGCCGTCGAAGACCATGCCCAACCGCGGATCATGCTCGTCGATCAGCCGCACCGCGTCGCCGAGGCGATAGAAGCCCTCGTCATCGAATGCCGCTGCGTTCAAGTGCGGCTGACGCCAATATCCGGGCGTGACACCCGGACTGCGGACGCGAATCTCGCGTTTTCCTTCGACCGGTGTGAGCTTTACAAGTGAGCCGTTCGCCGGTAGCCCGATTGCGCCACTACGCCCCATCGAAGGCGTAGTGAATGTCACCGACGGTCCGGTTTCGGTTGCGCCGAGCCCGGTCAACATCGGCGTCTTCACGCCGCGCTCGAGCATCGACATGGAATCGAGCGCATCCCAAGTGTGCTGCGCGAGCGAAGCACCGGCGAAGAAATAGGCGCGCAATCGCCGAAAGAAATTTCCCCGTAGTTCGCCGTCGTCCGCCAGGCGGCTCGCCAGCATTTCGAATCCCTTCGGCACATTGAAATAGACCGTGGGCGAGATCTCGCGAAGATTGCGAACGGTCTCGCCGATGCGGGCGGGCGTCGGCTTGCCGTCGTCGATGTACAGCGTGCCGCCGTTGCTCAGCACGATGCCGACATTGTGGCTACCGCCGAAGGTGTGATTCCACGGCAGCCAATCGACCAGCACCGGCGGTTCGTGCGTCAGGAACGGCATCGCCTGCCGCAGCATCATGGCGTTACTGCACAGCATGCGATTCGTCGTGATCACGGCCTTCGGGTGACCGGTCGATCCCGAGGTGAGCAGAAACTTTGCGACCGTGTCGCCATGGGTCTGGTCGTGCAGATGATCGAGCCCCGGTGTTGGCGACGTTTCCAGTGCCGACAGTGTCGTGACGTCGGCTCCGCCGATGGCCGCGTCGCCGACGATTTCGAGGTCTTTCAGTTGCAGCTTCTGCAGCGGCGCGGCGAACGAAGGCGTGTCAAATGCCGCGATCAAACCTGGTGTCAGTAGTTCGATCGCGAACCGGGCCGTGCCCAGATCTGCCGAAGCCAGGCAATAGGCCGGTGACATCGGGCAGTAGGGTATGCCGGCCCACATGGCGGCGAATGCCAGCAACAGGTGCTCGACGCTGTTGCCGGAGGCGATGAGGATCGGACGCTCTGCCGACAGATCGCGGGCGGCGAGGCCGGCGGCGATCCGGCGCACCCGTTCGAGCACTTGCGCATAGGTGAGGGAAAACCATTCACCGCTGTGCGCGCGGCGGGCCACCAAAATCCGCTGCGGCGCGACTCCGGCCCAGTGTTCGAGGAAATCCATGAGCCGCGCTGGATAGTGCGACAGGGCACTTCGCGGCTTGAGTAACACGGCGCCGTCCGCACGAATTTCGAAATCCGTCTGAAACGGATCAGCAGTCCAGTCCCGTGCATCGCTGCTCATGTCAGCGCGGGGAAATCACTGCGCATCCAGGCGCAACGCCCGTATCGCATTCTCCTTGAGAATGAGCTGGTGCACTTCCGGTTTGAAGCCGGCTTGATTGAAGTCCTGAATCCAGCGATCCGGCGTGATCAGTGGATAGTCGGAGCCGAACAACATCTTCGTCTTGAGCTGGGTGTTGGCGTACTGCACCAGCTGCGGCGGAAAGTATTTCGGCGACCAACCCGACAGATCGATATACACGTTCGGTTTGTGCAGGCACACCGACAGCGCCTCGTCCTGCCAGGGCCACGACGGGTGGGCGATGATGACGGTCATGTCGGGAAAATCCGCGGCGACATCGTCGAGGTGGATGGGGTTGGAATACTTGAGCCGCAGGCCACCTCCACCCGGCATTCCGGCGCCAATGCCGGAATGACCGCTATGAAAGATTGCCGGCAGCTTGTGCTCGGCGATCACTTCGTACAGCTGGTAGGCGATGCGATCGTTGGGAAAAAATCCCTGAACCGTGGGATGAAACTTGAAGCCGCGAATCACGCCGTCACGGATCAGTTGCCGCGCCTCGCGCACACCCATCTTGCCCTTGTGAGGATCGATGCTGGCGAAGGCGATCATCATGTCGGAATTTTCGCGCGCGGCATCGGCGACTTCCTCGTTCGGGATGCGCTTGGCGCCGATCTGAAACTCCGAATCGACGGTGAACATGACGAGCCCGATTTTTCGCTCGCGGTAATAAGCCACGGTCTCGGCGATCGTCGGTCGCTTGCCGGCCTTGAAATACTTGGCCGAGGCAGCCTCGAACGGCTTCCAGGCTTCGTCGGGCTCTTGCCGACAAGACACTTCTGCGTGGGTATGAACGTCGATTGCAATCAACTGGTCGAGCTTCATTTTGCCACTCCCCGCTGTGCTTCCCACTGGGCGATGCTTCGTCCTTCGGCGACGAGTTGCACCAGCAGGGGCGCGGGCTGCCAGTGCATGGGTCCGAACATTTCCCGGTATTTACGCATACCCTCTAACAATGTCGGCAGCCCGATCGCCTCGGCATGGTACATCGGCCCACCGCGATAGCGCGGAAACCCATAGCCCGCGGTCCACACCACGTCGATGTCGGAAGCGCGCAGCGCCACGCCTTCTTCGAGAATGCGCATTCCTTCATTGAGCAGCGGGAACAGGCAGCGCTCGAGAATTTCCTGTTTCGAGTGCACACGAGGCTCTATCTTCAGGCTACTCGCCTGGGCGCGCAGGATTTCGATCGCCTCGGGATCATCGATTCTCTTTCGATTGCCGGGCTCGTAGCGGTAGTAGCCCTTGCCGTTCTTCTGGCCGAGCCGTCCCGCTGCATGCAGCGCGAAGTCAGCCTGGTAGTAGGTGGGATCGGGCGGGAACTGATGCGCATTGGCGATGTGCACATTGACGCCGACGTCGATGCCGGCCATGTCGAACACCGCGAGGATGCCCATCGCCATGCCCCATTCTTCCAGCGCGCCATCGATGGCGCGCGGCTCGGCGCCCTCGAGGACCATGCGCTCGGCCTCGCGCGCGTAGCCCTCCATCATGCGATTGCCGATGAATCCGTAGCAGACGCTGGCGAGCACCGGCGTCTTGCGCAACGGCTTGGCCAGATCCATGACGGTGCGGATGGCTTGCGGTGAAGTGCGCTCGGTGCGCACGACTTCCAGCAGTGGCATGACATTCGCCGGCGAGAAGAAATGCATGCCGATCACGTCCTGCGGACGCGAAGTGACCGCGGCGATCTGCGCGATATCGAGCGTCGAGGTATTGGTTGCCAGCACCGCGCCTGGCTGGGCGATTGTGTCCAGCTTGCGAAAGATCTCGCGCTTGAGATCCATGCTCTCGAACACCGCCTCGATGATCACATCCGCCTTGCGCAGGTCCTGATAGTCGAGCGAACCGTTGATCAAGCCGAGTCGGGCCACCTTGTCAGCGGCCGACAATCGACCGCGATCGACCATCGATTGATAAGTGCGTTCGATGTTGGTGAGACCGCGCGCCAGGCCATCGCTGCTCGCGTCCAGCAAGGTCACGGCGATGCCCGCATTGGCGAAGCAGATGGCGATTCCGCCGCCCATGGTTCCCGCCCCGACGATGCCCGCATGATTTACCGCCCGCGGCTGGACATCGTCCGGCAGGCCGGGAATGCGCCGCGTCTGACGCTCGGCGAAAAACGCGTGAATGGAACCCTTGGACTCGGCGCTCAACTTGCACTCGTTCACGCGAGCGGTTTCGTATTCCAGTCCCTCGTCGAACGGCAGCGTGGTGGCGGCGCGGACCGCATCGACGGCGACCAGCCCGGCGACGCGATTCGGATACAACGTGCGAGCCTGCTGCGCCATGCGCTCGAAAACTTCGCCGGTCGCGCTGGCCGCGGCAATCTTCATTTCGCCGGTGCGCCGTGGGCCTTTGGCGGCGGCGAGCAAGGAGCGCAGATAAGCGAGCGCGCCTGCGCGCAGGTCGCCCTCGATGACCGCATCGAGCAAACCCAGTGCCAGCGCTTTCGCGCTATCGACGGGGCGCGCGGAAATGATGAGGTCGAGCGCGTTTTCAGCGCCGATCAATCGCGGCAGCCGTTGGGTGCCGCCGGCGCCGGGAATGATGCCCAATGTCACTTCGGGGAAACCCAGCCGGGTTCCTGCGCCGGCGACGCGGTAGTGGCAGGCAAGCGCAATTTCGAGCCCGCCGCCGAGCACCGTGCCATGCATGGCGGCGACAACGGGAAATGACAGCCCTTCGAACGCGTTGAAAAGGCGCCGATACTCCTCTTCCTTCGGCGGCCCACTGAATTCGCCGATGTCGGCACCGGAGAAGAAGGTGCTGCCCTCACACATCAACACCGCGCCGCGAATCGACTTGTCTGTGGCGATCTGCCGCAAGGCCTCGCTCAACGCTGTCCGGACTGGCGCATTGATGGTGTTGACCGGCGGATTGCAGACGACGATGAGCGCGAGTTCGGTGTCGCGCTCGACTCGTGCGATGGGGATGGCGGACATAGAAGGCTTGCTCGCTCCGGCCGAAACCGGCCAAGTTGCGTATTTCGCTCCCGATTAATCAGTTTGGAAAGCTTGTTTTTCCATATATAAGATATAAGCGAAATGGATATCGGTGAAGTCGACCTCAATTTGCTGGTGATTTTCGACGCTTTGCTGCGTGCGCGCAGCGTCTCGGCGGCGGCGCGCAAGCTCGGCATGAGTCAGCCGGCGGCAAGTCTCGGCCTGCAGCGACTGCGCAAGATCTTCGGCGATCCGCTCTTCATCCGGACGGCGCGCGGCATTCACCCGACGCCCCACGCGGAGATCCTGGGGCCGAAACTCGAGGCGATCCTCGATCGAATTCGCACCGATGTGCTTCAGCAACCGACGTTTGATCCGGCGACGGTCGACCGCGCCGTCACGTTGAACATGCAGGATATCGGTGAGGCGGTATTCCTGCCGCGGCTGCTCGAGCGCCTGTCGAAGGTTGCGCCCGGAGTGCAATTGCGGGCCGTCAATCTTCCGGTGGGGGATCTCGAGAGGGCACTGCGATCCGGGGAAGTCGATCTGGTGCTGGGGCACTTTCCGGAGCTGGAAAGCACGAGCCTGTACCAGCAACGTCTGTTCGCGCACTCCTTTGTCTGCCTGGTGCGCGCGGATCATCCGCAGATCGGCGCGGAATTGTCGCGCAAGCAATTCCTCGACAGCGAACACGCGGTAGTCAGCCTGCCAGGTCGGAAAAACGACTCTCTGGACATAGACCTGGCCGCGCAGGATCTGACGCGCCGGGTATCGGTGCGCATCGAACACTTTCTCGCGGTGCCGACCATCCTCGGGACCTCCGATCTCATCTGCACGGTTCCCTACGCGATCGGCTCGATCCTCGCCAAACTCGGCGATCTTCGACTCGTGCGGTTGCCCGTCAAGGCAAAGCCGCGCGTCGTCCGCCAACACTGGCACTCGAGATTCCATCATGACGCCGCCAATCGCTGGTTACGGCGGGTGGTCGCCGAGTTGTTCGTCGATCGAAAGCCGCGCCTCAAGTCGCGCGGCGGTCGTCGCTGAGGGTCAGCAGGAATACCGCCAGGCCGGCGACTGCCGCCACGGGACTCAGGTCCCCCACAACTCC
>JBDTSV010000202.1:0-15845 GCA_039930985.1 Pseudomonadota bacterium | reverse complement strand
GGCGCCACCGGCAACATCGTGTTCGAGAACGCGGTACTGAAGATGCGCGACGAAGTGGCCACGGGCCAGCGCTTGCAGCGCGCCATGGAAAATACCGGCCTGTTCCCCAACATGGTCATCCAGATGATCGCCGTCGGCGAAGAGGCCGGCGCGCTCGATGCCATGTCGGCGAAAGTGGCGACGTTCTACGAAGCGGAAGTCGACAACGCGGTCGACAGCATGTCGTCGCTGCTCGAGCCACTCATCATGGCCATCCTCGGCGTACTCGTCGGCGGCCTCGTCATCGCAATGTACCTGCCCATCTTCAAA
The DNA here is from genome assembly GCA_039930985.1 of Pseudomonadota bacterium. GTDB lineage: Bacteria > Pseudomonadota > Gammaproteobacteria > Steroidobacterales > Steroidobacteraceae > CADEED01. Next base: position 15,536 of record JBDTSV010000202.1, on the reverse strand, counting down.
CTGGGCGCGGTGGTGTAAGCCACGCGAGAAGCTTCAGGCACTCACCGAAACGCCGCGCCACGCGCGGCGTTTCTTTTTGACCGACTGGAACGCTGCACATGTTTTTCGAACCGCTCGCCGCGTCGCCCGCGTTTTTCATAGGCTTCACCGTCGTCCTCGGGTTGCTGATCGGCAGCTTCCTCAACGTGGTGATTTATCGCGTGCCGATCATGATGGACCACGCGCTGCGCGCCGAATGCGCCGCGCTCGGCGATCCGGAAGCGACCCTGGTGGCCACGCCGGAATTCAATCTCATGCAGCCGCGTTCCGCCTGCCCGTCCTGCAAGGCGCCCATCACCGCAGTCCAGAACATTCCAGTGGTGAGCTGGCTCGCGCTCGGTCGCAAGTGCGCCAACTGCAAGACACCGATCAGCGCGCGATATCCGGCGGTCGAGCTCGCCACGGGAATCCTTTCTGGATTCATCGCCTGGCATTTCGGATTCGGCTCCATCGCGCTCGCCGCGCTCTTTTTCACGTGGATTCTGATTGCGCTGACGATGATCGATTTCGACACGCAGTTCCTGCCCGACCAGCTCACCTATCCGCTGCTGTGGCTGGGGTTGATCGGAAGCCTGTGGCACCCGGTGTGGGCTGTGGGAGCCGAGCCGGTCAACCCGAGCGACAGCATCATCGGCGCTGCTGCGGGCTATTTGAGCCTGTGGAGCGTGTATTGGGCCTTCAAACTCATCACCGGCAAGGAAGGCATGGGCTATGGCGACTTCAAACTTCTTGCCGCGCTTGGCGCCTGGCTCGGCTGGAAAATGCTGCTGCCCATCATCCTGTTCGCCTCGGCGGTCGGCGCGGTTTTTGGCATCGCCATCATGATCCGGCATCGCAAGGGCAAAGACACCCAGATGGCTTTCGGGCCGTTTCTCGCCATTGCCGGCTGGCTCGCATTGATCTTCGGCAACGCGGTGGTGGAGCGTTATCTCGGCATGTTCGTGCGCGGCTAGACGCATGAGTGGTGCTTACCGCATAGGCCTGACCGGCGGCATCGCCTGCGGCAAGAGCACGGTTGCGAACCTGTTCGCGGCGCTGGGAGCGTCCATCGTCGACACTGACCTGCTGGCGCGCGAGGTGGTGGCGCCCGGCTCGATTCTGCTCAAGGAAATTACCGCGCATTTCGGCATGCAGCTGCTCGCCGCCGACGGCAGCCTGGACCGGCAGCAACTGCGCGCCAGGATTTTCGCGGCTCCGGCCGAGCGAAAGTGGCTCGAAGCGCTTCTGCATCCGGCCATTCGCGAGCTCACCGACGCGCGCAGCGCGGCGGCAACCGGGCCTTATGTGATCGTCGCGATCCCCCTGTTGGTCGAGACCGGCGGCGCAGCGCGATTCGAGCGGATTCTGGTGGTCGATTGCGACCCCGAACTGCAGATTGCGCGTCTCACGGCCCGTGACGGCACGACGCGCGTGGAAGCGCAGCGCATGCTCGCGGCCCAGGCGACACGCAAAGAGCGGCTGGCGGCTTCCGATGATGTCATTCGCAACGACGGTGACCTCGGTTCCTTGCGCGATCAGGTCGAAACGCTGCACCGCCAATATGTTCAGGCCGCCAGAGCGCAATCAGACAAGGGATCGAAATGACCACGGACGATAGCGAGGCGCCACAGGCGCGGTTTACGGATGGCGCCACGCTCGCGCAGAATAGCGCGATGTCCGAAGAGGCCCAGAAAACCAACGACCAACAGCATGAAAGTGCACCGGCAGCGGCGCCGCTGATATTCGAGCAGCCGCTCAACGAGCGCATGCGCACGTTTCTGCGCCTCGATTTTCTCTACAGCCAGGCGCTGTACCACAATGAGATGCAGAGCCAGTGGGGCAGCCGCGCGGCCATGGGCAGCCTGCTCGACATCCTCGCCATCGCCGCGCGCGGCGACGTGCGCGCCGACGTGCAGAAGGAACTCGAGCGCCACCTGGCTCAGCTCAACGTGTTCCAGAGCAAGCCCGGCGTCGATTCGGCGCGCCTGCGCACCGTCATGTCGAACCTGCTGCGGCTGCGCGCCGATCTCGTGGCCTGCGGGTCTAACTACCTGGCCGGCCTCAAGGATTCCGAGTTTCTCTCGGCCATCAAACATCGCAGCGCCATTCCCGGTGGCACCTGCGAGTTCGATCTGCCGGATTTCTTCTTCTGGCTCAACCAGGCGACCGACGCTCGCGCGCGTTCATTCAACGAGTGGTTGGCCACGCTGCGGCCACTGTGCGATGCCATCGCCGAGCTCCTGTGGATCACGCGCCAGCACGGCAAGCCGCGCCAGGAAATCGCCCGCGGCGGCGTATATCACATCACCTTCGAGCGCGACACGCCCATCCAGCTGGTGCGCATCGCGCTGCCGGCGGATTCGGGTCTGTATCCCGAGACCAGCGGTTCTCACTACCGCTGCTCGGTGCGGCTGCTGGCGTGGAATGGCCTGCAGACCCGGCCGGTGCAAACTACCGAAGACGTGCCGTTCACGCTCACCTGCTGTACTTAGTCAGGGGGCTGCGCCCCCACGTCGGAAAACGCCGCCGATGCGGCGCCGTACATGAACTGCCAAGACTAAGGAACGGTAGCCAGCTCGCGCTTATCCGGCCGGCGTTGGCATCCCGAGCGCATTCGCCACGAAGCCGAACTGATCGGCGATGTCCTCGATCTGCATCCACACCGGTTTGCCGGCGCCGTGTCCGGCACGCGTCTCGATGCGGATCAACACCGGATTGGCGCACGACTGGTCGTGCTGCATCTCGGCCGCGAACTTGTAGCTGTGCCACGGCACCACGCGATCGTCGCGATCGGCGGTGGTGACCAGCGTCGGTGGATAGCAAGTGCCGGCCTTGAGGTTGTGCACGGGCGAGTAGCCGCGCAGTGCCTTGAACTCGGTGGCGTCTTCCGACAGGCCGAAATCGCTGGACCATTGGCGCGCGTTGGCGCTGGCGGTGTGATACCGCAGCATGTCCATCACGCCGACCCCGGGCAGCGCCGCGCCAAACAAGTCGGGCCGCTGCGTGAGTACCGCGCCGACCAGCAAGCCACCGTTGCTGCGGCCGAGCACCGCGAGGCGCTTCGGGTGGGTGTACTTCTCGCGAACGAGGTATTCGGCGGCGGCGATGAAGTCATCGAACACGTTCTGCTTGCGGAGTCGCGTGCCGGCCTTGTGCCATTCTTCGCCGTATTCGCCACCGCCGCGCAGATTGGCCACGGCGTAGATGCCACCCATTTCCAGCCACGCCTGGATGGACGGGCTGAACGCGGGCGACAGCGTGATGTTGAATCCGCCGTAGCCATACAGCATCACCGGCTGGTTGCCATCGCGCGGCGCATCACGTCGCCGCGTGATGAACATGGGGACGCGCGTGCCGTCCTTGCTGGAGTAGAAAACCTGCTCGGTCACGAACGGCGAGAAATCCGCGGCCACTTTCGGGGTGCGGTACTCGCCGACGGCATTGGTCGCGACGTCGAGACGCATGATGCGCGTCGGCGATAGATAGTCGGAGTAGGAAAAGAAGGCTTCGGGATTGTTGCCGGTTCCCTGAAAGCTGGTCGCGGTGCCGAACCCCGGCAGTTTCACCTCGCCGGCCGCTGCGCCACTGACGTCGAACAGGCGAACGACGCTGCGCGCGTCGCGCGAATATTCGACGACCACGCGTCCGCCGATGTAGTTGGCGTTGGCGATGGCGATTTCGCTTTGGGGCACGACCGTGCGCCACCGCGCCGGAGCAGGGTCTTTGGCGTCGACCGCAATCACGCGCCCGCGCGGCGAGTTGTTGGTCGTCTCGAAGTAGAGCTCATCGCCTTTCGAGCCGATGAAGGTGTACAGCGCATCCCAGGCCGAGAACACCGGGCGAGGTGTGGCGCCCGTCTTGCGCAAGTCCTGCACCAGGGTCGCGTTCGTCTCGTAACCGTCGAACAGCGTGATCACGAGGTAGCGCCCGTCTTCCGTCAACTGGCCCGAGGGCACGCGCGTCGGATGGTCGGTGACCTGGTACACCAGGCGATCGGCAGATTGCGGCTCGTCGAGCTTGTGGAAATAGATGTCCGGCCGGCCGGCGTCATCGCCGCGCTCGGCCTCGTCGGCTTTCTGCCCGGGCTTGAGCGGGTAGCGGCTGTAGTAGACAGCCTGGCTGTCGCGTGCCCAGGAAACCGAATAGAACTTGCTGAACTTGAGCATCACCGGCAGATCATTGCCGTCGCTGACGCGACGGAAATGCCAGATGTTCCAGTCGGTCCCGCCGTCGGAAAGCGCGTATGCAAGGATTTGTCCGTCCGGGCTCGGCAGCCACTGCGACAACGCGATGGTGGCGTCATCACGCTTGCCGTTCGGATCGACCAGCACTCGTGGCGCCGCGCTTCCATCGGCGACGTAGAGCACACTCTGATCCTGCGTGCCGTCGTTGCGCAGGTAGAAATACTTGCCGTTCTCCCGCTGCGGAACGCCGAAGCGCTCGTAGGTCCAAAGTTGTTTGAGCCGCTCGCCGAGCCACGCACGCTGCGGAAGGCGCTCGAGATACGGCTGCGCCAGCGCGTTTTCCGCCGTCACCCAGTCGCGCGTGCCCTGCTCAGCAGGGTTTTCGAACCAGCGATAGGGATCCGGCACGCTCGTACCGTGATAGTCGTCCACGACGTTGCCGCGCGCCGCTGCGGGATACTGGACCGCTGGTGCCGGCCCGGCTTCCGGTTCCGCCATAGGTGCGCGTTCGACTTGCGGCGACGATGCGCATGCGAACAGCAACGCGACCGACAGGGCGGCTATGACGGCGGTGGCGGGTGCGAGGCCGTAGCGAGGATTGTTGACCATCCCTAAACTCCCCCAATGATTTTGCATGGAAGTGTAGCAAACGGCACACGCGAACCTTTCCTGGGCGCCGCGTTTCTTCCTCATCTTGGCGCGGCGTTCGCGATGTTGACGCTGGCGTTGCTGGTAGCACCGCCCGTTCGCGCGGAAAAACTGACGCTCGAGCGTCTGTTTGCCGCGCCTGACCTGTCGGGACCGACACTGCGCGGCGTGAAGATCTCGCCCGATGGAAAATTGATCGCCTACCTGCGCGCGCGCGAGGACGACAAGGATCGTTTCGACCTGTGGGCCTTCGACGTGCGCGAGTCGCGCGACCGGCTGCTCGTCGATTCGCGCACTCTCGCCGGCGCCGATCGCGCGTTGTCCGCCGATGAAGAATCGCGCCGCGAGCGCCAACGAACCTCGGCGTATTCTGGAATCGTCGAATACAGCTTCGCGCCCGACAGCCGCCACCTGCTGATTCCGCTCAACGGCGATCTTTACGTTTACGACCTCGCGCAAAAAAATGCCGACGCCGTGCAGCGGCTCACGGCCACCGACGCTTACGAGACCGACGCGCGCTTTTCGCCGCGCTCGCATTTCGTGAGTTTCATCCGCGATCAGAACCTGTACGTCATCGAGCTTGCCACCGGCAACGAGCGGGCAATCACGCGTGAAGGCGGCGGTCTCATCAGTTTCGGCGAGGCCGAGTTCATCGCCCAGGAAGAGATGGACCGCGACACCGGCTACTGGTGGTCGCCGGACGAGCGCCACCTCGCGCTGGCACGCGTCGACGAATCGCCGGTCGCAGAAGTGGAGCGCTTCGAGATCCAGGCGACCGGCGCGCGCGTGATTCGCCAGCGGTATCCGGCCACTGGTTCGCGCAACGCTCGCGTGGATCTGTTCGTCGCGGATCTGGCGGCGGAGAGCCGGCTGCAGCTCGACCTGGGCGCGAACGCCGACATCTATCTACCAAGCGTTGACTGGTTCCCGGATAGCCGCGGGCTCGCCGTGCAACGTCAGAGCCGCGACCAGAAAACGCTCGAGCTGCTGCGGTTCGACGCATTGTCGGGCCGGGGCCGCGTGCTGCTCACCGAGCGCAGCGATTTCTGGGTGCCGCTACATCATGAACTCACCTTTCTGCAGCGGGCCCCGCAATTCATCTGGGCTTCCTCGCGCGACGGTTTTCAGCACCTGTATCTGTACGCCAATGACGGCACTCTGATCCGCCAGCTCACTTCGGGCGAATTCATGGTGTTCGGTGAATCGCCCGAACCTGCGATTCGCGCGGTCGACGAGCGCACGCGGCGCGTGTATTTCACCGCCGGCCTGCCTTCACCCGTCGAGCACCAGCTGTTCTCCGTGCCGCTCGACCGGCCGGGCGCGCCGAAACGCATTACCACCGGCGCCGGCTGGCACAGCGTCGCGATGTCGACCGATGCGCGCATGTTCGTCGACTCATGGTCGGATTCGAACACACCGCGCAGCGTCAGCCTGCGAGCGGTCAGCGGCAGCAGGCTGTCGTCGATGCTGCCGAATGTCCTCGACGCGACGCACCCGTATGCGCCGTTCCTCGATGAGCACGTGCGCCCGGAGTTCGGAACCATCGCCGCGGCCGACGGCCAGACGCTGCACTACAAGCTCATGAAGCCGCGCGTACTCGAAACGGGAAAGCGTTATCCCGTGCTCGTCGACGTCTATGGCGGACCCGGCGTGCAACGCGTGACCAACTCGTGGGGCAACCTGTTCCACGAATACCTCGTGCAGCACGGTTACGTGGTGTTCGCTCTCGACAACCGCGGCACCGGCGTGCGCGGCACGCGCTTCGAGACTGCGCTCGACCACCGGTTGGGTGGTATCGAAGTGCAGGACCAGGTGAAGGGCGTGGAATTCCTGCGCACCCTGCCGTTCGTCGATGCGCGGCGCGTCGGCATGTTCGGCTGGAGTTACGGCGGCTACATGACGCTGCTGTGCCTGACGCAGGCGCCGGACACGTTCGCCGCGGGGGTCGCCGGTGCGCCGGTCACCGACTGGACGCTGTACGACACTCACTACACCGAACGCTATCTATCTACTCCGGCGGAGAATGCGCAAGGCTACCGGCGCAGCAACGCGCTCGAGTACGTCAAGGATCTCGAGCGGCCGCTGCTGCTGATGCATGGCATGGCCGACGACAACGTGCTGTTTGCGCACAGCACCGCACTCATGAAAAAGCTGCAGGACCTGCAGAAGCCGTTCGATCTCATGACCTACCCGGGCGGCAAGCATGGGCTCATCCGTCAGAACGTCACCGGCCTGCACGCGCACGCGAACATCGTGAGGTTTTTCGACCGGGAGATGGGAGCGGGGCCTAGGTAGCGGATGTGCCACCACGATCGCCCACGCCAGGGATGAGCTCGCTTTTCGCCGGGCCTTCGTTGGTGTGGCATCGCGAGACTTGAGCCCGCCGCCGAACGCGAAGACGTCTTGAAGTAGGTGGGTGAAAATTCAGCGAAGAGTCCGCAGGGCGGGGAGAGGCGGCTTCGTGCCATACGACTCGAGTAGCCCGGCCCGCTCCCTCATCCCTGGCGTGGGCGATCGTTGTGGCGTGCACGTCACCGAGCCGCGCCCCGTTCCCCGCCGCGGTGGCTAGGAGATAGAGGCCCTTTGGTCCAGGTCTTCCCAAAGCCGGGGCTACACCTCTTTCCGATCGAACGAAGCCACGGTTCGTCGGCGAACGATCGAGCGACGGGCGTCCATGCAGGCGCGAGTGAGCGGGCCGGGCCCCTGACCTCGTTAGGCACGGAGCCGCCTCACTGCTTCATGCGGACTCTTCGCTGTTTTTTCCCGTAACTACTTCAAAATGTCTTCGCGCATGGCGGCGGGCTCAAATCTTGCGATGCCACACCAACGAAGGGCCCGGCGAAAAGCGAGCTCGCGCCTGCATGGGCGCCCGTCGCTCGACCATTTATAAGGTTGAGCCGCGTCCCCTTTTGCTAGGAAATGGGGAGTGTCCCCATTAGAGCTTGATGCGCCCACCACCCGCCGGCGGCCCGCCCATGCCGCCCGCGTCCGGCACCACGATGCGCGAGGCAGCCTCGCGGCGCATCTCGCGCGCTTCCTCGATAGCCTGTTCGATGGCGATCTTCACGGCATCAGGGAACTTGCTGCAGGCGTCCTCGAGCGACGCGGCCTCGAGCTCGAAAGCCAGCGGCAACACGCCCGCGGGCGTGAGCAATTGTGTCTGCCCCGAATACAGCACCGGCCGTGATGAGTCGGTGTTGCCGTCGGCGAGCACCGGAACCAGGCGACGCAGAGTGCCCGCCTTGCGATCCGTGAAAATCTCTTCGCGGTAAAGCTGCGTGACGTCTAACTTGATTTCGGGGAGCTGCTGTTCTTGAGCCATGATGATGATGTTCCGTCAGAAGTTGGCCGTCACGGATGTGCGGCCGATGATACCAACTGCAATGCTGCGATGAATGGACGGTCGGCCGGTAGCAGGCGCTCATCCCCCAACGCCTGACAGTCGACCCACTTCAGCAGTTGCCCGTCGAGGCCCTGCGGTATTCCGCTCGTGGACACTCGCCAGAGCACCAGGTCGACCACGCGATCCGGATACTCGTGGGTCAGCGTCATGATCTGGGCGTCAAGCCGCGCCTCGACTCCGAGTTCCTCGCGCAGCTCGCGCACCAGGGCCTGTGAGTCACTCTCGTCGGCCGCCACCTTGCCGCCGGGAAACTCCCACCAGCCGGCCATGTGTTTGCCGGCCGGCCGCTCGGCGATCAATACGCGGCGCTCGGCGTCGAACAGAGCAGCGGCCACCACGCGCAGGCGTGGCTTGGTCACGCTACTCGACTCCCTCGAGTACTCCGTGGCAGTTCTTGAATTTCTTGCCGCTGCCGCACGGACAGGGCTGATTGCGCCCGACCTTCGGCGCAGCACGCACCGGGCGCTGCGCCGGCTGCTGGGGAACCTGCGACGGCGCCTGGCGCGCGCCTTGATTCGATGGATGCGGAGGCGCCAACTGGGGTTGCTCCTGCTCGGCTGCGCTGCTCAACTGCGCCAGCGAGGCGGCCTCGGCGTGCTGGGCCTGCAGTGCGCGATTGAGCCGGGCTCGGCGCGCTTCTTCTTCGCGCTCTATCTGCTCGGGACTTTTCACCTGCACGTCGAGCGTGGCGAGAATCGTCACGGTGTCGAACTTGATGCGCTCGAGCATGGCGGCAAACAGCTCGAAGGCCTCGCGCTTGTACTCGTAGCGATAGTCCTTCTGCGCATAACCGCGCAGGTGGATGCCCTGCCGCAGGTAGTCCATGGCACCGAGATGTTCGCGCCACTGCTGGTCGAGCACCTTGAGCATGATGTCCTTCTCGACGTGCCGCATGATGGGCACGCCGATGCGTTCCACCTTGGCGTCGTACATCGCGTCGATGGCGCCGACGACGCGGCCGCGCAGCGTCGATTCTTCGAGCTCTGGCTGGTCCTTGAGCCACTGAACCGGGTCGACCTGCGTCGCGAAGCTCTTGGCGATCGAGGCCGCGAGTCCCTCCAGAGTCCATTCCTCGTGGCTGACGTTGGAGGGCAGGTGCTGGTCGAGGATGCCGCTAACTACCTCGGCACGGATTCCGCGAATTGCATCTTCGAGATTTTCGGCGCCCATGAGCTCGGTGCGCTGCTGGTAGATGACCTTGCGCTGGTCGTTGGCCACGTCGTCGAAGGTGAGCAGCTGCTTGCGGACGTCGAAGTTGTGCGACTCGACCTTGCGCTGCGCCTTTTCGATCTGGCGCGTGAGCATGCCGCTTTCGATGACCTCGCCTTCCTTCATGCCGGCCATGGCCAGCCATTTTTTCGTGCGATTCGGATCGCCGAAGATGCGCATCAGGTTGTCTTCCATCGACAGATAGAAGCGGCTCGAGCCAGGATCGCCCTGCCGGCCCGAACGGCCGCGCAGCTGATTGTCGATGCGCCGCGACTCATGGCGCTCGGTGCCGATGATGTGCAGGCCGCCGGCGGCCACCACCTTGTCATGACGCGCCTGCCAGTCGACGCGCAGACGCGCAGCGGTGACTTCGTCGAGCCCAGCATCGCCCGCAGCGACAGCGGCCGCTTCGAGCTCGGCCTCGTTATTGCCGCCGAGCTTGATGTCGGTGCCGCGGCCCGCCATGTTCGTGGCGATGGTCACCTTGCCCGGCATGCCGGCGTTCTCGACGATGTGCGCTTCGCGCTCGTGCTGCTTGGCGTTCAGCACTTCGTGCGGAATGCCATTTTCCGTGAGTACGCCCGAGAGCAACTCCGAGGTCTCGATGGACGTGGTGCCGACCAGCACCGGCTGTTCGCGCGATACGCAGTCTTCGATGTCTTCGATGATCGCCTTGAACTTGTCGGACTGCGTGAGATACACGTAGTCGGCGTTGTCCTTGCGGATCATCGGGCGGTGTGTGGGGATCACGACCACTTCGAGGCCGTAGATCTGCATGAATTCCGGCGCTTCGGTGTCGGCCGTGCCGGTCATGCCCGAGAGCTTCTTGTAGAGCCGGAAATAATTCTGGAACGTGATTGACGCGACGGTCTGGTTTTCGGCGCGCACCTTCACGCCTTCCTTCGCCTCCACCGCCTGGTGCAGCCCATCGGACCAGCGGCGACCCGGCATCGTGCGCCCGGTGAATTCATCGACGATGATCACCTCGCCGCCGCGCACGATGTATTCCACGTCGCGCTTGTAGATCGCGTGCGCACGCAGCGCCGCGTTCAGGTGATGCATCAACCGGATGTTCTGCGGGTCGTAGAGACTCTCGCCTTCGCGCAGCAGCCCGGCCTCGGCCATGAGCCCCTCGACTGTTTCGTGGCCGGCCTCGGTGAGATGCGTCTGCTTCTGCTTTTCGTCGACTGAAAAATCGCCCGGGCCTTCTTCTTCGAGCTGCTTCTTGAGCCGCGGCACCAGCGTGTTGACCTTGACGTACAGGTCTTCATTTTCTTCGGCGGGGCCGGAAATGATCAACGGCGTGCGCGCTTCGTCGATGAGAATCGAATCCACTTCGTCGACGATGGCGAATGACAGGCCACGCTGCACTCGATCGTCGAGGCTGAACGCGAGGTTGTCGCGCAGGTAGTCGAAACCGAACTCGTTGTTGGTGCCGTAGGTGATGTCGCAACGGTACGCCGCGCGCTTCTCGGTCGGCTCCTGCTGGTTGCGGATGACGCCAACCGTGAGCCCCAGGAAGCGGTAGATGGGCGCCATCCAGTCGGCATCGCGCTGAGCGAGGTATTCATTGACCGTGACGACGTGCACGCCTTCGCCGGTGAGCGCATTCAGGTACGCACCGAGCGTCGACATCAGCGTCTTGCCTTCGCCGGTACGCATCTCGGCGATGCGGCCCTCATGCAGCGTGAGTCCGCCGATGAGCTGCACGTCGAAGTGGCGCATCCTGAGCGTGCGGCGCGCGGCTTCGCGAACCACCGCAAAGCCCTCGGGTGCGAGGTCGGCGAGCGAGGCGCCTTCTGCCAGACGCTTGCGGAATTCGGCAGTCTTGTCGCCCAGGGCTTCGTCGCTCAAGGCCTGCAGCGCGGTCTCAAAAGTGGCCGCCTTGCGCACCGTCGCCTCATAGCCTTTGACGATGCGATCGTTGCGACTGCCGAAGAGCCGCGTCAGAAGATTGAGCACTTAGAAATCCTTGCGAGAAACTTCAAGGCGGACAGCTACTTAGGATCGAGCGCCGCCGGACCGGGCCGGTATTCTACGGATAGACCCTCATCCACGGTACTGGTTTCCGCGCTGTCACAGACGCGCAGGTATTGGGCTCGTGCTTCAAAAAGAAAGCCCCGCTGAGGAAAGGCGGCATTCCTCGTTCCCCGCTTCGCGGGCAAAACGGGGGCGCAGCTCAATCTCGTTTATTGCGGGACGGACTCGCAGACCGGGGTGCGCCCCCTTTTGCTAGGAAATGGGGAGTGTCCCCAATTCCTCAGCGCCCGATGAAGGTCAAAGGATCGATCTGACGACCGTCCTTGAGCACCTCGAAGTGAACGTGCGGGCCGGTCGAGCGACCCGTGGAGCCGACGAAGGCAAGGGTGTCACCACGTGCCACCGTACGGCCAATGCCAACTGCCAGACCCTGGTTGTGGCCGTAGCGCGTGATCAGGCCATTGCCGTGGCTGACTTCGACCAGATTGCCGTAGCCGGCCTTTTCGCCGGCAAACGTGACCACGCCTGCGGCCACTGCGATGACCTCCGAGCCCTGCGGGCTGGCGAAGTCGATGCCCTTATGAAACGCCTGGTGACCGTTGAACGGATCCTGGCGCTCACCAAAATACGAGGAGATATGGCCTTCATGGACCGGGCGGCCGTCGGGTCGAATCTGCTCATCGAGCTTTTTCGAAAGCAGCGCATTTTCGAGCGCCGCGAGCTGCGCGTCGCGCGAAGAAATCTTCTGTTCGAGACCGTTGAGCAGCGCGTTCAGGTCCGGCGCCTGCATGGCCGCGCCGATGTCCGATTCCGGACCGCCGATGGCCGGCTGGCTCTCGAAGTCGAATTCGCGGTTGTCGATGTTCGCCATCTGCGTGAGGCGCTTGCCGAGCGCATCGAGGCGAATTACGTGGGCATTCATCTGGCCGATACGCATGGCCACGGCGTCGACGCGGCGCTGCAGCTCGGCTTTGAGTTCCTTGATCTCGACCTGTTGTTCGGCGAGGGTCGCGGTCCAGGTGGAAACCCCGTGCGGTGCAGTCTTGCTCTCACCGATCGAGAATCCGAGGCTGAAGGCGGTGGCCAGAATGGCGACGAGCACCGCGGCGAAGGCCGCGACGGCGAACGGATGACCCAAGTTGAAGTGTCGGGCACGACCCTCACGGCGCGAGAAAAAAATGATGTTCATCGCGCGAACTCCGGGACCATGGGGCAACGCGGATCTTTACGATCCTGTTCTTTGTGCTTCAAAGACTTGCACCTCGCTGGCAACCTCGATTTCATAGCTCCCTTGAAGGCCCAGCCGGCGCGAAACTATGCCCAAAAGACCCATCCGAAACAAGCAAACCGTCCGTCCCGGGTCAAAACCCCGTACGGCCGGAGACTTAATATCGGCGCGCCTGCCAGCTCTCGCTCAGCGTGCCCTTTCGTCGCCTGAAGCGTCCGAGTGGCACGTCGCAGTAATGAAGGCACTGGGGCCCGGGCTGGCGAATAAGGTAAATCGCTGCAGCCTCGATAGCGGAAGGATTACGGTGATTGCGGAATCCTCTGCCTGGGGCGCGCGCCTGCGCTTCGCACTGGCGGAAATCGAACCCGAACTCCGCGCCCAACTGACACCCCTATGCCCTGGATTTCGCGAGGTCATCGTGCGGGTGCGGCCCGGGCGCGTGCCGGCGGCCAAGGCCTGATCTCACGCGAAGCCGCGCAGATACGACTACAGCTCGCCCAGGGCGAGCAGATCGGCGGCGTAATTTGCAGCCCGCGCCGACAGGGCCATGTAGGTCAGCGACGGGTTCACCGAGCCGGTCGACGTCATGCACGAACCATCGGTGATGAACAGGTTCTGGACGTCGTGTGCCTGGTTGCGGCCATTGAGCACCGAAGTCGCCGAATCGCGCCCCATGCGCGCCGTGCCCATCTCGTGCACCGAATGCCCCGGCGGTTTGACGGCACCTAGCGGCGCGACGTTTTCAAACCCCGCCGACAGCAGCATCTGCACGGCATCGCGGTTGGCACGCACCGCGAGCTTCTGTTCGTTCTCGCCATGGCTGCAGTCGATGTGCGCGAGCGGAATATCCCAGCGATCCTTGCGTGTTGGGTGCAGCGTCACGCGATTGTCCGCGCGCGGCAGCATTTCGCCGAAGCCGATGAGCTGCATTTCCCAGCGGCCGGGGTTGCGCAGGCGCTGCTTGAGATCGGCGCCGACCCCCACCTCGTGCTCCGCGCGCGCCCAGCTACTGCGTCCCGAATAGCCCTGGAAGCCGAAGCCGCGCACAAAATCGACGTCCGCTTTTTCAGTGAGGTTGATGTAGCGCGGCAGATAGAAACCCGTGGGGCGCCGGCCGTAGTAATAGCGATCCAGGAAGCCGGGATAGGTGCCTTGCGCGCCGATGCCGACCATGTGATCCATGAGATAGCGGCCGACCGTATCCGAACGATTCGCGAGGCCTTGCGGAAAATATTCCGACTGCGAGGCCAGCAGGATTTGCGCGGTGCCGATGGTCGAGGCGCACACGAACACCACACGAGCCTGGTACGACCTGCCCTGCCGCGTGTTCGCATCGATGACGCGCACGCCGGAAATGCGCCGCTTGGCGTGGTCGTAGTCGAGCCGCTCGACGATGGCATCCGTGATGACGGTGAGGTTGCCGGTCTTCTGTGCCGCCGGCAGCGTGGCGGAGAGCGTGGAAAAGTAGGCACCGTAACTGCAGCCACGTTCGCAGGTGCTGCGCAGCTGGCAGGGCCCGCGACCGAGCGCGATATGTTCCGGCGTCGGATCCGTCAGATGGGCGCAACGCCCCACGGTGATTCTCCGCGTCGGGAACTCTTCCTCGATCTTTTTCTTGAACTCCATCTCCACGCAATTGAGATTCATGGGCGGCAGGAACTGCCCATCCGGCAACTGCTCGAGCCCCTCGTTGGCGCCGGAAATTCCGGCGAAGCGCTCAACGCGGTCGTACCACGGAGAAATGTCCGCGTAACGGATCGGCCAGTCGATTCCGTTGCCATCCTGTTTGTTGGCGTTGAAATCGAAATCGCTCAGGCGATAAGTCTGACGACCCCAGGTGATCGAACGGCCACCGAGGTGATAGCCGCGAATCCAGTTGTACGGACGATTGGCGGGTGTCGAATACGGATGCTCACTGTCCTTGACCCACCATTGCTTGGTGGCGGAGTTGAACGCGTGGCACTGGCTCTGCACCGCGTAGTGTTCGGCGACTTCCGCTTCGGGAACCATGCCGCGATGGGGGATTTCCCAGGGTGTGGAAAAATCCAGGTAGTCGGTGCGGTGATTCACGTGGCGGCCGCGCTCGATCATCAATGTCTTGAGGCCACGCTCGCACAGCTCTTTGGCGACCCAGCCGCCGCTGATTCCGGAACCGACCACGATTGCGTCGAAATCCATGAGGTGAATCAGACCGCCGAAGCGCGGCCGATCTCCGACAGCGGAACGCACGAGCGCCACGCGCCGGGCACGAGTTCGAAGCGCAACTCCTGCGTGGCGCCGACTTCTGACTGGTAGTAGCCGACCAGGACGAGATACTTGAACTTGCCGTAGGCAGGTTCCTGCCGGCCGATACGATCCACATCGAAGGCGCCGACCACTTCGAGCCTGCGTTCCACCGACAGCTCGAGAAACGCCGCGCCGAACCGACTCCACGCCAGCTGCTCGATGGCTTCGAGGACGCCCGATACTTCGGCGCGCGAGGTCGCCGAACCCCACTCTTCGAGCATCTCGCGTACGAAGCCAGGCACGCCGGCGACGATGGCGCCCGGAGTATCGGTGGTGGGGATGATCACCTCGCATACCTGCTCGAGCAGCGCGAACTGCTCGGTGGACAGTGCCGGGCCCAGCCCGGCGGCGGTAACCGGTTTACGCGCGAAGCGCGTCAGCGCCGCGGCGCCGCCGACCAGCAGGACGGCGCCGAGCAGCATGGCGCGGCGATTGAGCTTGTTGTGTGACACATCCGACACGGAGAAACCTCTGCCCGGGGTATCGGCCACGTTGCAGCGAACTGGAAGCGCGTGGCGTGCGGCGCATCAAGGTATCGGGGACCGCTGAATCAGGACTACAGGCGCGCGGCAAGGCCTTG
>JBDTSV010000201.1:0-17703 GCA_039930985.1 Pseudomonadota bacterium | reverse complement strand
GGATAGCTGCCCGAGCGCGCGCCGATGGTCAGCGTGCCCTTGGCCGCGTCGTAACGCATCGGGATTCGCGCGAACTCGCCACGCTCGTAGCCATAAGTCACGCCGTCATCTTCGTAGTAGTCGAAGTTGCCGTCGCTACCCGTGAACACGAACAGCGTGATCGGCGCGGCGAGCTTCTCGCTGGTGTACTGGATGTCCGGACCCACCGGCACGATGGAGCCCGCACGCACATACAGCGGCATGCGGTTGAGCGGTGCCGCCGCGTCGACGCTCTGCCCACCGGCAGTTTTGGCGCCCGTGTGGAAGTCATACCAGTCGGCGCCGCCCGGTAGATAGACCGGGCGCGAGCGGGCCTTGTGCTTGTACACCGGCGCGACCAGGAAGGCCTTGCCGAACAGGAATTCGTCGCGCACGGTGCGTGCCGCGACGTCGTCGGCGAAGTCCATGGCCAGGCCCCGCATGATCGTGCCGTCGCGGTGGTAGGTATCTGCGGCCACCGTGTAGGTATACGGCATCAGGCGATAACGCAGCTTGTCGTGCCACACCAGAGCGTCATAGACCGCGGTTCCCTGCGGCGCGAGGTTGAAGATCTCGCGGAACGGAACCTCGCCGTGCGAGCGGAACAACGGCGCGAACGCGCCGAACTGGAACCAGCGCAGGTTGAGCTCCCGCCATTCCTCGAGGTCGGCCGGTGCCGGCTTGGCCGTGCTGTAACGGTTTTCGTTGGCAAACCCGCCAATGTCGAAGGTCCAGTTGGGCAAGCCCGAATAGCCAATGCTCACGCCCGCGGAAATCTGGTTGTACAGATCGTCCCAGCGCGAGGCGATATCACCGCTCCACACCGCTGCCGCATGGCGCTGCAGGCCGGCGAATCCCGAGCGCGTGAGAATGAACACGCGCTTGTCGGGATTCACCTGGCGGGAGCCTTCGTACACACCGCCGGTGTGCATCAAGGGATAGGAATTGAAGAACTTCTCCGCCGGCCCCATCGCCGTCGGACCAATGCGCGCCTTGATGGAATCGAGGTCGAGGTTGGAATGCAGGTCCGGCTCGGTGGCGTCCATCCACCAGGCATCCACGCCGAGCACGTTGAGATTCTCGTTGAGCTGGCGCCAGTAGATGTCACGCGCGGCCTTGGAATACGGGTCGTAGAACGAGTTCTTGTACCCCGGCCCCACCCAGTCGAGCGCACCTGCCTCGATATTGCCGTGATACATGAATCCGGCGGCGTCGAGTTCCTTGTAGTTGTCGGTGCCCGGATAGAACTTCGGCCACACCGAAATCATGAAGCGTGCATTCTGCGCGTGCAGCTTGTCGAGCATGCCCTTCGGATCGGGGAAGCGGCTCTTGTCGAACTGGTGCGAACCCCATTGGTCTTCTTTCCAGTAAAACCAGTCCATGACGATGTTGTCGAGCGGAATCCTGCGCCGGCGATATTCCGCCACCACGCCTAACAACTCCGCCTGGGTGGTGTAGCGCTGGCGGCTTTGCCAGAAGCCGTAGGCCCAGCGCGGCATCATCACGGCCTTGCCAGTAAGGGCGCGGTAGCCGCCGATCACCTCGTCCTGGCTCGCGCCCACGACGAAGTAATAGTCAACGGCACTGCCCACGTCCGAGGTGAACGTGAGCGAGTGACGCTCGGCATCGGGCAGCGGATCGTTGTGCAGCAGCGCGAGGTAGCCATCGTTCGGAATCCACTCGATGCGCACGCGCACCGGGATACCGGCTTCCATCGGCACTTCGAAATTGTGATACCAGGCGGCCCAGTTCTGGCGCCAGCGATCGAGCAGCAGCTGGTCGTCGACGAACACCTTGAAGTAGCTGCTGCCGTAGAGCTGAAACTTGTGGTTGCCCGCCTTGGCCGATTCGAGCGTGCCCTGCCAGGTCACGGTCTGGTTCGGCAGGATGTTAGGCGGTCCGCCGACCGGCGGCTGCTTGTCAGTCAGCAATTCCTTGGGCCAGTTGAAGCGATCGCGAATGTACTGGTAGTTGATGTCTTGCTCGACGCGCTCGAGTTTGAGCTGCCCGTCGATGGAGTAGCGCGCGGTGAAGCCGCCTTCCTTGCCCGACACGTCGCGTACCTTGAGATCGCGCGACGCGAGGCCGTACGGCCTCGGATCCCCTATGCGGGAGATACCGTTGTTGTCCCAGAGCACGCCATAGTTGCGCGTCGACACAACGAACGGCACCGCGATGTCCATGTTGTGCTGCGCCAGCTCGACATCTTCGCCGTTCAGATTCATCTGCGCGTTTTCGTGCTGGCCCGACCCGTATAAGGCTTCGTCTGTGCCGGCGTTGAAGCGTTGCGAGACACCGGCGATGGGTGCGGTCGTTGGCTGTTCGAACAACAAAGCGGTGCCGGCCTTGTCGGTGAAACTCACGGCGCCGCTGGCGAGCGCGATGTGCGCCACGAGTTGCGCGGTTTCCAGCACTACCTCGCCCTTGCGTTGTTCGACCTTGAAGGCCGGGGCCTTCACCGCCGAATCGATCACCATGAGGCTCTTCGGCAGGTCGAGGTTGCCGTCCTTCACCGAGGTGACGCGGACGATGCGGTCGGTCCGGACCTCGATCCGCACCCGTCGCGTCTTGCTGTCGGCTGGCGTCACGACGACGCCGGTTTCACTCTGAACGAATGTGCCCTGGGGTGCCTGCGCCGAACAACCCGCGAGCACGACTACACACAACCACCTGGCCAGACTCTTCATGGAACCCCTCTTGATCTCGGCTTCGAATTGTTTGCGCCGGTGAATTCTAACGGGATGCGAATTTGCCGGAAGACGTGCCTTCCAGCCTCGCAGTCGAGAGCAGCAACCCTGGCGGGCAATGCGCCCTGCAACTCGATCGAGAATTTTCCGAATAAAAGTACAATGCTCTAATGAAAATTCAAGATCAAGTGTTTTTGGGGCAGAATCCCCCCGCGGTCATAGCAACTAGAACTACAGAATCCATGGCCAACAAATCCGCTCTTCCCCGTGCGCCCGCGCAGCAGACTGCCTCGCGTACCACCCGCTACCGCGCCCCAGCGCTCGAGAAAGGTCTCGACGTCATCGAGTTGTTGGCGGCGGAAAAATCGCCGCTGAACCTGTCCGCGGTTTCACAACGCCTCGGGCGTTCGTCGGGCGAGCTCTTTCGCATGCTCCAGGTGCTCGAGTTCAAGGGCTTCATCACGACCGCCGAGAACGGCAGCGGCTACGTGCTGACGAACAAATTGTTCGCGCTCGCCATGGCGCAAGCGCCGGTGCGCTCGCTGGTCGAAACCGCGCTGCCCGTCATGCGCAAGCTGGTCCAGGACATCGGCCAGTCCTGTCACATCGCGGTGGCGTCCGAAGACCAGATCGTCGTCATCACCCGCATCGAGCGACCAGGCGATCTCGGATTCTCCGTGCGCATTGGTTACCGGCGTGAAATCGTCGGTGCCACCTCGGGGCTCGTGTTGTTCGCCTATCAGAACGATGATATCCGGCGCGTCTGGCTCAAGCGTTGCCGGCTAAAGGGCGAAGCTGCGGACAACTTCATCGAGCGCGCCAATGTCGTGCGCTCGCGTGGCTATCACGAAGCGGCATCGCATTTCGTGCGTGGCATCGTCGATTTGTCCGCGCCGATCCTGCGCGGCGAAACCGCGGTTGCCGCGCTCACCATTCCCTTCGTCCACAGCAACCCGCTGCAGGTGGAAATGGCTGAAGCGGTGGAATTCGTGCGCGCCGCAGCCCGACAGATCTCGAGTGAAATCATCCACGGGGACCTTCCATGACCGAAACGACGAGAGACAAGGCGGCGCTCATCACGCCGGGATTCCTGGTTGCGACCATTCTGGTCGTCGCGCTGTTCTTTTTCTGGGGCGTTTCGAACAGTCTCAACGACGTGCTGATTCCCCAGTTCCGCAAGACCTTCCTGCTCAGCGACTTCGCCTCGAGCCTGGTTCAGTTCGCCACTTTCATCGGCTACTTCGTGTTCGCGATTCCCGCGTCGCTCTTCATGCGGCGCTTCGGCTATCGCGCCGCGGTCGTGATGGGTCTCGTGCTGTTCGGCACGGGTGCGCTGCTGTTTTACCCCGCGGCGCAGCTCGGCGAGTACCACTGGTTCCTCGCGGCGTTGTTTGTCGTGGCAAGCGGCCTTTCGTTTCTCGAAACTTCCGCGAATCCGATGATCGCCATCATGGGTCCGCCCGGCACGGCGGATCAGCGCCTGAACTTCGCCCAGGCATTCAATCCGCTCGGCACGATCGCCGGCGTGTTCGTCGGCAAGACGCTGATCCTTTCCGAACACCACTTCACGCCAGATCAGATCCGCGCCATGGAACCGGCGGCGCAGGCAGCCTGGCGGGCCGGCGAGCTCGCCGCAGTCAAACTACCTTACCTCGGCATCGCCTGCGTGGTGCTCATCTGGGCCGTGCTGGTGGCCATCGCAAAATTCCCGGCAATGGCGCGCCGCCTGGAAACCGATGAGGCTGTTCCAGCCGGCGGCTTCAGCGGTCTCGGGCAATTCCCGCGCTACTGGTTGGGAGTGTTCGCGCAGTTCGCCTATGTCGGCGCGCAGGTAGGCGTGTGGAGCTTCCTGATCCGCTACACGCAGTTCAATTTCGCCGGCACCTCCGAACACGCGGCCGCGGACTTCCTGTTCTGGTCGCTGGTGTTGTTCTTCGCGGGTCGTTTCATCGGCACCCTGCTGATGTCGAAGTTCCAGCCCGCGCTGTTGCTCCTGCTGTTTGCCGCGGCAGACGTGGCGCTCTGCGTCGTCGGCGCGATGGCTGGCGGCAAGATCGGCCTCTACGCGCTGATGGCAACCAGCTTCTTCATGTCCATCCAATTCCCGACCATCTTCACCATGAGCCTGCGCGGCCTCGGGTCGTATACGAAGTCCGGCGCCTCGTTCCTGGTCATGGCCATCGTCGGCGGCGCATTGATCCCCATGCTGATGGGCGGCGTTTCCGACGCGAGCAATATCAACATGGCGATGTTGGTGCCGGCCGCGTGCTTCACGGTCGTGATGTGGTTTGGCATGAAGTCGCGTGGCGCAGCGCCCGTCAGCACTATCCCCGTCCAATGAGTCATCGACAATGAAGATCGAGCTCGCGCGCCGCGAGCTCGGCAAAACCGGACTCGAGTTGTGCACGCTCGGATTCGGTGCTGCCGCCATCGGCAATCTGTATCGCGAGCTTGCCGAGGATGACGCGAGCGCCGCGGTCCGCGAGTCCTTCACCGCGGGCGTGCGCTACTTCGACACCGCGCCCTTCTACGGCTTTGGCCTGAGCGAGCTGCGTCTGGGCAAAGCGCTGCGGGGCGCGCAACCACCGCCGGTGATTTCCACCAAGGTCGGCAGGCGGCTGGTGCCGACCGGCCCGCAGGACGCCACGGTCGGGCGCGAAGGATATTTCTCGCCGCGGCCATTCGCGCCGGTGTTCGACTACGGCTATGAATCCGTCATGCGCTCGCACGCGGACAGCCTCGAGCGGCTCGGACTGCCGCGCGTCGACATCCTGTTGTGTCATGACATCGGCCGACTCACGCACGGCGAATCTCACGCGGCCCGCGTGCGCGAATTCGTCGACGGCGGGTATCGCGCGATGCGCGAGCTGCGCGACTCGGGCGCGGTCCGCGCCGTCGGGCTCGGCGTGAACGAATGGGAAATTTGCGTCGAGCTGCTCGACGCCTGTGACTTCGATTGCATCCTGCTCGCCGGCCGCTACACGCTGCTCGAGCAGCCCGCCCTCGAAAAACTCCTGCCGCTGTGCGAAGCGCGCGGTATCTCCATCATCTGCGGCGGGCCGTTCAACTCCGGCATTCTCGCCGCAGGCTCGCGCGCCGGCGCGAAGGCTCACTACAACTACGCCCCGCCTCCGCCCGAAGTGCTCGAGCGTGTGGCGAAGCTCGAACAGACCTGCGCGGATTTCTCGGTGCCACTGCAAGCCGCCGCGCTGCAGTTTCCATTGGGCCACCCGCGTATCGCCAGCGTAGTCGCCGGCTGCGCCAGCGGCGCCGAAGCGAGCAACTGCGCCGCCATGTTCACCCGGCCCATACCGGGCGCATTCTGGCGGGCACTGCGCGAACGCGCGCTCGTCGACTCGCGCGCGCCTTTGCCGGCGGGCTCGCCGTGATTGCCAGGGTCGACAGCCACCAGCACTTCTGGCGCCTCGACCGTGGTGACTACGGCTGGCTGACGCCGCAACTCCAGCCTATCTACCGCGACTTCCTGCCCGAGCATCTCGAACCGCAACTCGAGCGCAACGGAATCGGTGCCACCATCGCCGTGCAGGCCGCGGCAACCGTCGAGGAAACCCGCTACCTGCTCTCGCTCGCGCGCGAGCATGCGTTCATCGCTGGTGTCGTGGGGTGGGTGGACTTCGAAAGCGATGGCGCCGCGGACATGATTGGCGAACTCGCTGCCGATACGAATCTGGTCGGGTTGCGGCCCATGATCCAGGACATTCCGGATCCCGAGTGGATGCTGGATACCGGCCTCGCGCCGGCCTTCGAAGCGATGGTCGACCATGGACTGGTGTTCGATGCGCTGGTTCGGTCGCAACATCTGTCGCCGCTGCTGGAGCTCGTGTCGCGGTACCCAGACCTGGTCATGGTGCTGGATCACGGCGCCAAACCGCCGCTCGGCGCTGGCAACCTCGAGACCTGGAAGCAGGGAATAACGGTGCTGGCCCGCGACACGCCCATGTTCTGCAAATTGTCGGGCCTGGTCACCGAAGCCGGCAGCGCGGATCCGTCCGTGCTGTCGCCGGCCGTCGAACACCTCCTGGAAAGTTTCGGTCCCGCGCGCCTGATGTGGGGCAGCGACTGGCCGGTTTGTGAGCTCGCATGCTCGTATGACACCTGGCGCGCCACCAGCGATACCTTGTTAGCCAGGCTCACCGTCCCGGAGCGCGAACTCATTTTCTCCGCAACAGCAAGAGCAACTTATGGAATCTAGGCGCCTGGCCGGCAAGACGGCAGTGGTGACAGCAGCAGCATCCGGCATTGGCCGCGCGAGTGCGGAAGCTTTCGCGCGCGCCGGCGCGCGCGTGTTTGCCGCCGACATCGATGCCAAGGCGCTGCCAGCGATCGCGGGATGCGAAGGCCATGTGCTCGATGTGCGCGACGCGGTTGCTATCGAAGCTTTCGCGAAGTCAGTCGGCAAAGTGGACGTGCTGTTCAACTGCGCCGGCACGGTTCCCCAGGGCACGGTGCTCACGATCGACCCGGCGGCGTGGAGCGCGGCGTTCGATCTCAACGTGAATTCCATGTTTCTCATGATCCGCGCGTTTCTGCCGGGCATGATCGCCGCGCGTACCGGGTCCATCATCAACATGTCGTCGGTGGCCAGCTCGATCACCGGCGTGCCGGACCGTTGCGGATACGGCGCGACCAAGGCGGCCGTGATCGGCCTGACCAAATCAGTGGCGGTGGATTTCGTGGCGCAGGGCGTACGCTGCAATGCCATCTGCCCTGGCACCGTGGACACGCCGTCACTGCAGGCGCGGCTGCATTCGTATGGCGACTACGCCAGGACGCGCGCCGAGTTCGAGGCGCGGCAGCCAATGGGACGACTCGGCAAGCCGGAAGAAATTGCGGCGCTGGCGCTGTACCTGGCGAGCGACGAATCAGGATTCACCACCGGCCAGATCCACGTCATCGATGGCGGATGGATGATCTGAATAGAGACGGCGGGCGCGATGTGCCCACACGTCACCGGTGAAGCGAAGCGGCGGGTTTGCGCCGATATCCGTGCCACTTCATCATCTCCGCTCGCCTGCTGTCGGGAGAACTGGATGAATCGTCTCAATTGGCGTGGCGCGCTGTGCATATTCGCGTTCGCGTTCTCGGCCGTCTCCACGGCCGCCAATGTTGATTACACATCGCGCAAAGACGTGCTCAAGCTCGCCGCGCGCGTCGCCGACTGGCAGCTCGAACACAGGGGCGCGACGCAGGGCGTCACCAGGTTCGCCGAGGAAACAGCGAATCCGCGCAGCTGGCAGCAAGGCGCGTTCTGGGTGGGCATGACGCACCTGGCGGATGCCAGCGGCCAGAAGCGTTTCGCCGATGCCATCATCCTGCAGGGCAAGGCGAATCAATGGACGCCGGGCAAACGCACCTATCACGCCGACGATCATGTGATCGCGCAGAGCTACCTGTGGTCCGCGCGACACGGAGAAGGGGATGAAGCCGTCGCGCCACTGCGCGCCAACTTCGATTCGATCCTCGCCAATCCGCCAGTCGCGCATCTGAGCTTCGTGCCCTCCTCTGACTACGAGTCCACGCCCTGCTTGCGCCGCTGGTGCTGGTGCGACGCGCTGTTCATGTCACCGCCCGCCTGGGTTGAACTCTCACAGTGGACCCACGATCCGCGGTACACGGAATTCGCGATGGCGGAATTCTGGGCAACCACCGACTTCCTCTACGACCCCGTGGAGAAACTGTTCTTCCGCGACAGCCGCTTCTTCGAGCGACGCGACGAGCAAGGCCGCAAGCAATTCTGGAGCCGTGGCAACGGCTGGGTGTTCGCCGGCATCGCCAACCTCCTCGAGGTATTGCCGCAAGACAGCCCGCACCGGCCGCGCCTCGAAAAACTGTTCCGCGAAATGGCGGCGAAGATCAAGGCGGTGCAGAAGCCGGACGGCTACTGGGCTCCATCCTTGTTAGCACGGGAAAACTCGCCGCCGGAATCGAGCGGCACGGGCTTCTTTGTTTATGGCCTCGCCTGGGGCGTCCAGCACCAGTTGTTGGACGCGAGGGAGTACTGGCTGGCGATCGAGTCCGGCTGGAATGCGCTGGCTCGCGCCGTCGCGCGGGACGGCCGGCTCGGCTGGGTGCAGCAGGTCAGCGATCGGCCCGAAAGCGTGGCCGAAACCGACACGCAGTACTACGGTGTGGGCGCATTCCTGCTGGCCGCCAGCGCCGTGGCTAAACTCGACATCACCGTCATGTCTGAGAGGAAATGAGCATGCCAAAAGTGCGCGTATTGAGTTTGGCGCTCTCGTTCGATGGCTTCGGTGCCGGGCCCGACCAGAGTCTCGAGAACCCGCTCGGTGTCAACGGACCGGAAATGTTCGAGTGGTTTTTCGCCACGCGCGTCTGGCGAAAGATGCATGGCCAGGAAGGTGGCGATACCGGCGTCGACAACGCCATGGCCGAAGCCAGCTTCGAGAACATGGGCGCGTGGATTCTCGGGCGCAACATGTTCGGACCGGTGCGCGGTCCATGGCCCGATGAGAGCTGGAAAGGCTGGTGGGGTGACGAACCGCCGTATCACGTACCCACGTTCGTGCTGACGCGTCACGCGCGCCCGCCCCTGGTGATGAAGGGCGGCACCACGTTTCATTTCGTCACGGGCGGGATTCAGGAGGCGCTCGAGCGCGCGCGCGAGGCGGCGGGCAATCGCGATGTTCGCATCGGCGGCGGCATGGCCACGATCCGTCAGTATCTCGAAGCGCGCGTCATCGACGATCTGCATCTGGCGGTGCGCCCCGTGTTGTTAGGCCGCGGCGAACCGCTGTTCTCCGGTCTCGACCTGCGTGCGCTTGGCTATGAATGCACGAAGAGCGTGACGGGCGAACGCGCGACGCACGTCTTCATCAATCGCGTGCGCTGACGCGCCCGATCGACACTCATTGGCAGAGCTCCTTCGCTTCGATCCGCTTCTTGTTCTGCAAAAACCCTTCGTGATCGCCCTCGCTGGCAGCATGGCTGGCGGCGTAGTCCTCCAATGCCAGCGCCAGCGCCCATTCACCGCGGATCGAGAATGCGCATGCCAGGGTGTCCACCCTGGCGCCGTCGTCCGGATCCACTGACAAGGACGCCAGCGAATTCGAAACCGCGAGAGCTGCCTTCTTGCTGGCGAGCTCTTTGTCCGTGGCGATCGTCCACGCGAGATTGTTCTGATTGGCTGCCTGCATGGGAAAGCCAGCAATCGCCTTCTCCAGCAGCTCGATCTTGTCGCTGGTTTTCGTGGCGACGGCACCAATGAGCCCGAGGTAGTAGGCACGCGCCTCAACGGGCGTGAAGCTGCGCAAGTAGATGCCGCGGCTAACCAGGCTCGCGAACAACTCTGTCGGACGAACATAGTCGCTATCTGGCACCGAGCGCCCCTGCGTCCAGTCCCAGTTGATCGACACTGTCTTCGAGAAATGCCATCGAACGAAATTGTGATCCGGCACTTCGACGAGGCGGATATCCCACCCGAGTCGTTGACCTACGGCCAGAAACAACTCGGCGCCCATGTCGCAATCGACGAAATAGAAGGGCTTGGTCAAATCGAAACGCGCCCGGCGCCGCGCATTGAAAGTCTGCGCAAGGTGCACGGCCAGTTGATCTTTACTTAGCTGCAGCGGCACGAACGCATTGCCGAGCGAGAGAGGCCAGTCTTTTTTGTCCTCAGGCTGCAGAAAGTTGTGACGCTCCAGGGATTCCTGAATTGCATTCAGTACCTCGAGCGCCTCGCCGATCGACTTCGGATCTCGATGAGTGCTTTGCGCAGCTTCCGTCGCGTCGGTCAACACCGCTCGCAAGAGGACAGGCGCGTCCGGCTGCACGGTCCTGACGCTTCGCTCAATCTCGAGTAGCTGGAAGGCGGTCGTGGATTCGATCGACCCAACGCGCGTGTCGCCGGCGGCCGGCAAACTCAAAGCGCCGAGCAGGAGCAAAGCGCAGCCGGTGGTTCTGGAAATCTTCACCTTTGCTACAGCGCGCCCTGCTTCAGCTGATCCACTGCGTAGTTCACCGCGCGCGCCGTCAGCGCCATATAGGTGAGCGAGGGGTTCTGCGTCGGTGACGACACCATGCAGCTTCCGTCGGTGACAAAGACGTTCGGCACGGCGTGAATCTGGTTGTGCGCATTGAGCACCGAGGTTTTCGGATCGCGGCCCATGCGCGCGGTACCCATTTCGTGAATGACGCTGCCCGGAACGACCGGTCGGTTGAATCCTTGCACGTCATCGAGTTTCGCGGCGCGAAACATTTCCTCGGCGTCTTCTTTCATCTGCGCAGCCATGGCGCGCTCGTTGTCGCGATAAGTCATCGACACCTGGATGACGGGCATTCCCACGGAATCCTTCTGGTCCGACGACAACCACATCCGGTTGTCGTGATACGCCAGGGTCTCGCCGTAACCTTCGGTGTACACGCTCCAGTTTCCCGGCCGCGTGATCTCGTTCTTGAAATCGGCGCCGAAGTCGGCGGAGCCGATGCCACGCGTCCAGTTGCCGCGGCCGCTGTACACCTCATAGCCGTAGCCGCGCAGGAACTTGTCCTCGCGTTTCGTGACGTTACGAAATCGTGGAATGTACATGCTGGTGGCGCGCCGGCCGCGGTAGTACCGGTCCAACAGCCCCGAATAATTTCCTGTAGCGCCGCCACCGTTGTGATGATCCATCAGGTTGTGGCCGAGCTCGCCACTGTCATTGCCCAGGCCGTTGGGGAACCGCTCGCTCCTGGAATTGAGCAGGATCGCGGTGGAGTTCAGCGTCGACGCGCAAAGGAAAACCACGCGCGCGAAGTAGTCGGTCGTCGCCTTCGTATGCGTGTCGATCACACGCACGCCCGTCACGCGGTTGGACTTCGCGTCATGGATCAGCGAGTGCACCACCGCATCGGGCGTAAGCGTGAGATTGCCGGTGGCGGCGGCTGCGGGCAGCGTCACGCCATTCGACGAGAAATACGCGCTGTAGGGGCACCCGCGCGCGCACTGGTCGCGACCCTGGCACGGACCGCGTCCATTGTGTTCGCGCGACAACACGGCGACTGAACTGCAGATGAGATGGCGGTCGGTGAATGCCTTCGAGAATTCGCTCTTGATGTGCTTTTCGAGCGCGGTCATCTCGAACGGCGGCTGCAGGATCTGCTTCGGCAGCTGGGGCAATCCCGGATTCTCGCCACTCGCGCCGATGAACTTCTCCACGTATTCATACCAGGGCGAGATGTCGGCGTAGCGGATTGGCCAATCGATGGCGATGCCTTCGCGCTGGTTGGCGCCAAAATCCAGGTCGCTGTAACGGAACACGTGACGCGACCACATGAGCGAACGTCCGCCCACCTGGTAGCCGCGATACCAGTTGAATGGCTGCGCCTGTCCGTAGGGATTGTCGAGATCGTTGACGAATTTTTCCTTGGTCGACTGATCGTATAGATAGAGCGTCGACTGGATGGGCTGCGTCTTGCGGTCGTCGTTGGTGGCGCGGTTGTTGTGCGGCAGCTGCCACGGATCCTTGAGCGCGGTGGTGTAGTCGGTTATGTGACGAAGGTTGTGACCACGCTCGAGCACCAGCGTCTTCAGACCCTTCTCGGTGAGTTCCTTGGCAGCCCAGCCACCGGACATCCCGGAGCCGACGACGATCGCGTCGAAATGATTTGCAGCAGCCATCAGATCGCCCACGCTTTCTGGTTGGGCGCAAGCGGCAGGTCGCCCTGGAAGCCGCCGGGAACTCGCAGGTAGGCGAGCGCCTGAGTCGCACCGATCTCGGACAGGAAATATCCGGTCAGCGCGTAGTCCTTGAGAATCTTGAAGAAGGACTGGTCGTAGTCGAGCTCGATGTCGGTGACGGCGCGCGCCTTGAGAGCGGCGACCTGGCCGCTTTCGGCAAGCCCCGCGAACTTCTTTTCGCCGAGCGCGCGCAGGCCGGCGCGAAACGTCTTCTGCGCATCCGCGCTCGCGCAGGCAGGAATGGCGAGGTCGATGAAATAGTGTGTGTCGGCGGCGGATGCGGCCGGCGAATCGGTCGCGGGCAGGATTACATCGACCAGCGCTTCGAGCGTGGCCATTTCCGCGGCGTCGAAATAGGTGGCCTTGCGTGGCACGACGGCAAAAGCCGTCATCACCTGGCCAAACGCCGTATGCCCCATGAGTACGGAAGCTCCGCGCAGAAACGTACGACGGTCAGTCATGATCCGCCGATCTTATTCGTTCTTGACGGCTCCGCGCACGTTCATCGCAAACAACCCGACCTGCAGGGCGATCAATGCCCAGGCATGGACGTGCCACGCCCAGACGATCCACAGAACATTGCTCAGGATGAACCACCAGAAGCCGGCGGCGCGCCGCTCCTTCTTGCGCGATGCCACCAGCCAGGCAGCGAACAAGGTCACCGCCATGGCTGGCCACTGGACTGCGTCCAGCATGGCATCGGGACTCAAAGGTAGTTAGCCATTGTAGGCACGCTCGAGCGCGGCGATGTCGAGCTTGCCCATGTGCATCATGGCCTCGAAGGCGCGCTGCGATTTCTCATCGGGCTTGGTCCACCAGTCGATCATCTTCTTCGGCACCACTTGCCAGGACAGACCGTACTGGTCCTTGAGCCAGCCGCAGACGTGGGATTTCGGGTCGCCGCCCTTCGCGAGGCGGTCCCAGTAGTAGTCGAGCTCCTTCTGGTCGTCGACGAAGATCTGGAAGGAGATGGCTTCGGAGAACTTGAAGAGCGGGCCGCCGTTGAGTGCGGTGAACGATTGACCCTCGAGCTCGAAAGCCACGGTCAGAACCGTGCCTTCCTTTTGCTTGTGGGTCTCCTGGCCCGCCTTGCCGTAGCGCGTGATCTGCACGATGCGGGAATTCTTGAAGATGCCCACGTAGAAGTTGGCGGCTTCCTCGCCCTCTTTGGCGAACCAGAGGCAGGGTGCGATTTTCTGGCTGAATTGCATGAATGTCTCCTGTGATGAGTGTTCACTGCATGGCCGAACAGGCGCAGGCCAGATCGACACCGTTGGAAAACTATTGAAGCCGGGCGCCGCCGGCTGTCGGACTTCGCCGGCTTCAGACGCGCCGAAAGAGCGCGTCGTCGCGCTCTGTCCTGCACCTGGGCCAGTGCGCCGCGAGGGCGGGAAGCGCCCGTGGATCGACCCCGGCGATCTCGCGGATCTTGTCAGCGATCGGCGGCCTCGAGATTGCTGGCCCGCTCGATGAGTGCGCGGAAATTGGAGAGCGATGCAACCACCATGTAGATAGGCAGCAGGTAGCCGGCCTGGTGCAGCTTGGTGAGCGCTTCGGCGCCGAGCTGGGCCAATCGATCCTCCTGCACGGTGTGGAAGCCGGCGAAGCGATGCTTCACGCCGTCGCGATACGAGATGTCGAGCGCGAACGATTCGAGCAGGTTGTGCTCCTCGAGCGCCGCGATGAACGACGGGATCGCCGCCAGACCGTCATCGATGTCCGCAAGCGTGGCGCTCACACGATCGAGAAAGGGCGTGTTGCCGCCCTGATCGTTGAACACCAGCTCCCCCGTGGTGCGACTGACGCGGGGATTGTCGAGGTCGATGTGGATGACCTTGCCATTGCCGCCGGTGCCGATGAGGAACGGCACGCGCTGAACCATGAGCGGAAGGTAGTGCGCATCCCAGCCGTCGCCGCGCAGGAACAGATTCTGTTTTTCGCGAAAGCCGAACAGCGCCAGGGGCGTGGTTGAGCCATCGTTCGCCTTGCCGAACACGATCGGGTAGTGAGCCTGCACGTTGCGGAATTCCGCCGGAAACGTGGGCGCGCACATGATGTCGTCGCCATAGGCGGCGCCGGACGCGGTGATCACGCGAAGATCGCGATGCTGTTGATTGTTGAGGAGGGCGTGTTGGGTCATGGGTTGATTCTCACAGGCGCTGCCAGTCGTTTTTCTGATTTGGTCGATGAGGCCCTCGACGCGGTGCAGATCCTAGCGCGAAGGCGCGGTGCCGCCAAAGAAAGTGACCGGGCGGATCGCCTCGGAATCAACCATGGCCGCGCGCATGGCCGCGGCGCGGCACCCCATGACCGCCATCGCGTTTTACATTTACCCGCGCCAGCGCAGTGCGCGCGTGCGCTCGCTGATCGCTCGCAGTGCACGTCGATACTGCGGGCGCCACTTTTCGTCGGGCTCCCGGTTCACGTCGTGCCAGAAGAATTTGAAGTCGTAGCCGCCATCTTCCGCGCAATGATGAGTCCAGGTTTCGGGCAGCTTGTTCGTAAACGTGCAAAGTTGCAGCGACCAGATGTGGCCTTTGTGCTCCGAATGCCATGTGCCGAGGTCGCTCGCGATCGCGATATCGGCGATTCCAGCCTCTTCCTCGAGTTCGCGCAGTGCGGCAGCGCGCGCATTCTCGCCGGGTTCGATGCGTCCCTTGACGAGTTGCAGGCCGCATTCCGGATGCTCGAACGCCAGGATCTGCTGCATCGACGAATCGCGAAACACTACCGGGCAAGCTTTGTCCGCAAAGTTCATGGTGCTAACTCCTTACGCCATCTTTCTAACTTCTTTGCAAAGGTCATGCCGGCGTGCGCGGGACTGGTGGAGGGCATGGACACGTAACGCAGCGCGGCGGCGTCGGCTGACAAGCCAGGCAGCACGAAGCGCCGGTACAACTCCTCGGCCTTGCGACCGTTGAAAAGCACGCGGCGAATGCGCGGATGAGCGCGGAAGAAGGCAGCAAAGTCGTTTGCCTGCGCGGTGGCGTGCACTATGGAACTGTCGAGACTTCCAGGCCGTGTCGCCGCCGCCAGAACATCCCACAACGCAATTCGATTCGCCCTGAGGATTTTCACTCGCTGGGCGTAAGGAGGCGGCGACTCGATCTTGAAAATCTGCGCGATGAGTTTCCAGAACGCGTTTTGCGGATGAGCGTAGTACTGCTGAATCTCCAGTGACTTGCGGCCAGGCAATGAGCCGAGGATCAGGGTGTGCGCATTTGCCGACACGATCGGCGCAAAACACCGATCGCGACCTGGTCGTGCATTGAGAATTGTCATCGTTTGCAACTGCCTGAATCCGTAGCCCGAAAAATTCTTGGCGCCCTGCTCGCCATCTGGCGACGGACCGACGCGCTTGCCGCCGTCTAAGTCGCCAGTGGAAACTTTCTTCAGGCCATTTCGTGCATCCGCCATCTCGCCGCGTGAACCAGCCGTCGGCCGTCTGTTGCTCGCTGTCGGCGTGCTGTTCACGGCGATCTTCGCTTCGGCGGCATTCGGCGCGACTCCGGGCGCGGCAGACCCGCTCGATCTCGCGAGCCACCGCGGCCAGGTCGTAATCGTGGATTTCTGGGCGTCGTGGTGCAAGCCATGCCGGCAATCAATCCCCTGGCTCAATGCGATGCGGGAACGCTATGGCACCCGGGGCCTCACGATCATCGGCGTGAACGTCGACGCGGAACGCCGCGACGCAGATCGCTTCCTGAACGACGTGCCGATTAGATTCGAGGTCATTTTCGATCCGAAAGGCGAACTCGCCAAGCGTTTCAAGGTGAAGGGAATGCCGAGCTCCTTCGTCTTCGATCGCGCGGGCGGGCTGGCGGAAACCAATCTTGGATTCCGTGAGGCGGGCAAAGACCAGCACGAAGCCACCCTCGAGAAATTGCTGAACCAGCCTCTTCCGTGACGAAAGGATTGCCCATGCGCAGATTGATACTGCTGACCACGCTCTGTCTCGCACTCCAGGGTTGCGCCCATCTCGGCGTGCAGCCGTGGGAGCGTGAAGTCCTCGCGCGCGATGACATGCAACTCGACGTCAACGCGCTCGACACCGCGTTCGATGATCACATCTATTTCAGCAAGGAAGGCACCAGCGGCGGACGCGGCTTCGGCGGCGGCGGCTGCGGTTGCAACTGATATGGCAGACAGAGACCTGAAGATTGGCGCCGCCATTGCCGCGGCCACGTGCGGCTTGTTGGGAACCGCGCCGTCCGTCTCGGTGGCCGCCGACGCGGATTCCACCTGGGACGTCGAATCGGCCTTTCTTTACTATGGCGAGAGCGATGGCCGCGTAAAGGACATGAGCGCCAGCGCCCAAGCCACGCGTGATTTCGGCGACGAACGCCGGCTCGGGCTGGATGGAAGCATCGATTCGCTCACCGGCGCCTCGCCGAATGGAGCGGCGGCAAGCGACGGCGCGCAGACGTTCACCAGCCCTTCGGGCCGCGGCACTTACCGGACGCCGGGCGGCGCGATTCCTCTCGACGACACTTTCCACGACACGCGTATCGCCCTCGATGGAAATTGGTCGCAGCCGCTGGCGCGCCTGTACACGTTGAACGCGGGGCTCGGTTTCTCCTCGGAATTCGACTATCAACATCTAGGCGCAAACGTCGGACTGACGCGCGACTTCAATGAGCGCAACACCACGCTCAGTGCCGCGCTGGCGTACGCGCAGGACACCGTCAAACCCGTCGGCGGATTGCACGTCCCCCTTTCGGAAATGACCGATGCCGTCGATCGTGGCGAAGATGACGGCACGCCCAACGGTGGCGGCAACGACCGGAAGAATGTGCTGGACGTGCTGCTCGGCTTCACGCAGGTGCTCGGCCGCCACACCCTGATGCGTGTCAACCTCTCGTATTCGGATTCGAGTGGCTATCTCACCGACCCGTACAAGATTCTGAGCGTGGTGGATCCCATCACCGGCAATCTCGCGGTGCGCACACCCGCGCCCGGCGCGAGCGGCCCTGCCGGCGTCTATCTATATGAGAGCCGTCCCGACACGCGACGCAAGGAAGGTCTGTACGCGGAATTGCGTCATGATTTTTCCGGCAAGGTGCTGCAGCTCGGATATCGATATTCCACCGACGACTGGCAAGTCGATTCGCACACGATTGAATCGCGCCTGCGGCTGCCGTTTGGCGAAACTAGCTACATCGAACCGCACATCCGCTATTACCAGCAGACGGCGGCGTCCTTCTATCGGTACAGCCTCATGTCCGGTGCGGCATTGCCGGATTTCGCCACGGCCGATGCGCGTCTCGCCGACATGAGCGCGGTGACCGTGGGACTCAAGTA
>JBDTSV010000200.1:0-25467 GCA_039930985.1 Pseudomonadota bacterium | reverse complement strand
ATTCGATGGCGCAGTTCTTCGCCAGGATCGTGATGCCACGTTCCTTTTCGATGTCATTGGAGTCCATGACTCGTTCAGCGATCTTCTCGTGCGCGGCGAAGGTGCCGGACTGGCGCAGCAGGCAGTCGACCAGGGTCGTCTTGCCGTGGTCGACGTGCGCAATGATCGCGATGTTTCGAATGGGGCGATTAGCCATAGAACTCATGGGCTTACGCGAGGGAAGGGGCGCGCAGGCAGGGCCGAGGGGCGCGCACGGTACCACACGGGCCGGCAAAGACCAAAACGAACCCCACAGACTGGGGAATTCAGGCGGTTTGCGGCTTCCAGTCCGGGAAGGTCTTCGAGACGAAACGCTGTTCGCGGATCACGTCGTAGGAGGTGGGGCCGCGCTCGAGCTTGAGCACGAAAACGTCGTCCTCGATGCGCAGCACGGTGCCGGTCACCGCGCAGGAAAGCCCCATGGCCAGGGTCAGCGTGCCCTGGAGGCGCGTGTCCACCGCGAAGCGCCCGACGCCCGAAACCACGCGCAGGCCGCGCTCGGACAACTCGCCGACTTTGTAGTTAGCCCCATCGACGGCGAGCGTGGCGCCGCTGGTAATCGGGTAGGGCAGCCGGAAGAATTCGCGGCGGCTGCTCAGTTTCGGTATGCGGTAGGTGGTACCCACGAATGGAACGATACGGGTAAACCCTGATCGTTGTCATCGGGGTTGGCCGCATCCAGTTCACGATTCGAAAGTCCGGGAATTCCGACCGCGCAATGGTTTGCCGCCAAGTGCCGATTCCGTCAAATAATGACCGTCAAATGGGGCCGCCCGCGGCGGGCGGCCCCTCGTCTTGCTACTCGTTGAACGACCCTACCAGTTGAAAGACATCCTGGCGTAAACGAAGCGTCCGTTGAAGCCATAAGGCGAATAGCGCGAATACGCCGTTGCATTGGTGGCGTCCAGGTTCACGACTCCGCCCGGAGGCGTGGGCAATACCCGCGCAATCGGCACGCGGTCGGGATACTGGTCGAACACGTTGTCGACGCCGAGCGCGAAGCCGAGCTTGTCATCCAGTAGTTTGGTGTTGATGGCGAAATCCACGAGCCAGTCCGGCTGGATATGGATGTCGCGCGCGCCCGGAATGCCGGCGTTGACCTCGGCGGCGTTCGGGATCCCAGGTTCGACCACATCGCCGTAGCGCGTGCCCTTGAGGCTCAGGCCGAAATTCGCACCGCCGATCGGCATGCTCCAGTCGACGCTGAGATTCACCTTGCTGTCCGGCGTGCCTTCTTCAAAGCTCAGCGTGTTGTTGCGCGCGAACAGCACCGGTGGCGTGCACGGCGCGGGCTGGCCGGTGCAGATGCTGTCGATGACGTTCGTGGACGGCACCTTTTCGACGTCGGTGCTGTTCCAGTTGCCGGCAGCGACGAAATCGAATTTGCCGATGTTCTCGGTGCGCCACAGATAGCGCGTGACGAGATCGATGCCCTTGGTCTTGGTGTCGACGCCGTTGATGAAGAACCGCGCCACCGTGGCATCGAAAGGCGCGATCAATGCGGCCACCTGTGGCGTGTTGAGGTTTTCCGACAGTACGATGCGATCGGTGATATCGATCTGGTACGCATCGATGGTGGCTTCGAAGCCGCCGAAGCGCAGTACCGTGCCGAGCGAGTAGTTGCGCGACTTCTCGGCATCGAGCGGTTTCGCGCCGAGCGTGATCGCCACCGCGGAAGTGGCCGGAAAAGTACCGACCTCGAACGGAACGCCGTTGATGAAGTTGGTGGCGGTGGAGGTGAAGAACTCCTGCTGCAGGCCCGGCGCACGGAAGCCCGTGGAAACCGCGCCGCGAAGCGCGAACGAACCAGTGAAGTCAAAGCGCCCGGCAATCTTGCCGGTGACCGCCGAACCGAAGTCCGAGTAGTCCTCGGCGCGCACCGCGACCGAAGCCAAGAACTTCTGCGTGAGCTTGGCTTCGACATCCGCGTAGGCACTGTAGGCCTCGCGATCTTCGTCGAGCTCGTTGGTCGGCTGGAACCCCGGGAAGCCCTGTGCGCCGACGGTGACGCCGAGGATGGGCCCGCGATTGTACGAGGCTGGTTCGCCAGCCTCGATACTGTAGGTTTCGCGACGCGCTTCGATGCCGAGCGCAACGTTCAGGCCTTCGGGAAGGTTGCCAGCTTCAAACGAGCGCACGACACCGGCGTTTAAAGTGAGCTGGTCGTATTTCATGGCGCCGGCGTCGAACGAGGACTGCGATGCGGCTCCGTAGGACTGGTTGAGACTGTGCTCGACGCCGTACACAACCTTGTTTGAGCCATAGACGAGACTCACATCGGAATCCCAGGTGCCGAGTTTTCCGCGCACACCCCAGCCCGCCGCGAGGTCATCGATGTCGGAGGTGATCAGCGGCAGGAAGCCGTTCGGGTATTTGGCGGGGACGTTGCGCACGTCGTTGAAGATGCGCGGGAACGCAGCGGAGTTGCCCTTGCGATTCTGGTACCCGGCCCAGCCGTAGATGTTCCAGTCGCCCGCGAGCGGCACGCCGGCGTTGACATAGGCGGTGATGTCGCGCACGTCGGCATCGCCGTAACGCGAAGTGATCGGCGAGCCTGGCACGCGATTGTCGAAATCGCCGCGGCTGGTGGGATCGCGGTCGCGATACTCGCCTGACAGCGTGAGGAAACCTTCCTCACCGAGTGGCAGGCCGACCCAGCCCGATGCCGACACGGTGGCGCCGTCGGATTCGTGGCGGGTGCCGCGCTCGGTGTCGACGTCGGTGTCGTACTTGCCGTAGGTCAGGCTGGTGTTGCCACCTTCGCGCGCATCGCGTAGCCGCAGGTTGATGACCCCGGCGATGGCGTCGGACCCGTACTGCGCCGAAGCGCCGTCGCGCAGCACTTCGACGGACTCGATCGCGGCCAGCGGAATGGCGTTCAGGTCGACCGCGGCCGAGCCGCGGCCCACCGAGCCATTGACGTTGACCAGGGCGGACTGGTGGCGGCGCTTGCTGTTCACCAGTACGAGAGTCTGGTCCGGCGCGAGCCCACGAAGCGTGGCGGGGCGGATGTGATCGGTGCCGTCGGTGATGGACGGACGCGGAAAATTCAGTGAGGGCGCAGCGGTGGACAGTGCCTCGGCGAGTTCGGTGGTGGCCGAGGACGCCAGCGTCTGCGATGACAGCACATCGACCGGAGCCAGCGAGTCGAGACGCGTGCGCGCGGCCACGCGCGTGCCGGTGACCACGACTTCATCGATGTTCTCGTCGGGCTCGGCCGCGGGCGCGTTCTGCGCGAACAACGCGGGGCTGACGGATACGCCGAGCGCGGCGACCATGCCCGCGTGCAATGCGGTCTTCTTGAAACGATACGGATTGTTCATTGTCATTCCTTCCATAGAGAAAATTTCGGGCTCTCAGATTTCGTTGCGGCGCGCAAATCCTGCGATGTGCTCGCCCGCGCGAAACGCCAGAGCCTGGATCGTCATTGTCGGTTGGCCGCGCCCGGAAGTAACCAAGCTGCTGCCGTCACAGACGAACAGGTTCGGGATGTCGTGGCTGCGGTGGAACCTGTCGACCACCGACTTCGCCGGATCGTTCCCCATGCGGCAGGTTCCGAGCAGGTGGAACCCCAAACTACTCTCGGTCACCGCCGCCTTGGTCACGCGCAGCGCGCCGGCCGCGTCGAGAATCTCCGCGCCGCGATCCTGGAGGAACCGGGCGGTGGCGAGATCATCGGGATGATCGCGATAGGTCACGCGGATCGCCGGCACACCCCAGGCATCTTTCAGCGTGGGATCGATGGTGATGTTGTTGCTCTCGAGAGCCAGCGAGGTGGTGTGGCAGGCGACCTGCATCGAGCGTGGAAATTCACGCAGGTGATCCTTGAGGCCCTTGCCCCAGCCCGGGCCATCGCCGGCGGCGCGCAGCGCCCAGATGGTCGGCTGCGGCCCGATGCGCGCGTCGAGTCCGCCGCCACCATAGAAGCCGCGCCTGGGATCCGAATCGTAGAAATCGTGCAGGATGCGCGTCACCTGCACACTCTTGTATTCATTGAGCTCATGCTCGAACAAACCGAGCACGCGCGCGGTGTAGTTGAACATCAGGTTCTTGCCGACCACGCCGCTCGAGTTTGCGAGCCCCTGGGGAAATCGGGGGTTGGCCGAATTCAACAGCAGCCGCGGTGTTTCGCCGCCATTGGCGGCGACCACGACCGCGCGCGCTCTTTGAAAGTGCTCGTGCTTGTCGGCATCGAAATACGTGACGCCGGTAACCCGCCCGCGCTTGTCCATTTCGATTCGCGACACGTAGCTCTCGGCGCGGACTTCGCAATTTCCGGTGGCTTCGGCCTGCGGAATCACGGTGGTCAGTGACGAGGCCTTGGCCATGACTTCGCAGGCGAAGCCATGGCAGAAGCCACAATGCACGCAGGCCGGACGGCCGTTGTAAAACGTGGAGTTGATGGCCAGCGGCGCCGGCGTGGGATGCCAGCCGAGTTTGCGAGCGCCACGTTCGAACAACACGCCCGAGGATTTCACCGGTACCGGCGGCATGGGATAAGGACGCGTGCGCGGCGGGTCGAACGGGCTCGCGCCGGCAAGGCCGGACACGCCGATATCCCAATCTACCTTGGTGTAGTAAGGCTCGAGGTCGGCGTAGCTGATCGGCCAGTCCTCGAAGGTGGTGCCGGAAATGGCGCCGAGCGCGCTGCGCTCATGAAAATCGATTTCGCGGAAGCGCCAATAGTTAGCCGTGTAATGCAGCGTGGTGCCGCCGACGCCGCGTGCGTAAAAGAGCGGTGGTCGAACCGGCGGACGCTCGGCGGTCTGCGTGGCGTCGCGGCGGAATGTCTGCGGATTACGCACGGAATGCGGAGTCATTCCGCCCATGAACCAGTACTTGAGCTCGTCGTGCTCGAACTCCGCCGGGACCAGACGTGGTCCCTGCTCGAGCACCACGACAGATAGATGGGCGCGCGCGAGCTCCCGGGCGATGACGCCGCCGGCCGCGCCGGAGCCGACGATCACGAAGTCGACGGTCTCGGAATCGCGAAACTTGCGCGCGTTCACGAGCCAGTCCGCTCGTGGTGGCCGCGATCGTAGTAGCCGAAGGGTGGCTCGAACACATGCTGGTCTTCGAACCCGATCAGCTTCCAGCCGACGCCGCCACGATTGCCGCCGTACTGCGGGCTCGAAAACATCCCGCACAGCGTCAGCAGGCGCACCTGCTCGAAGAACGGCGTGCGGTCGACGGCGCCCAGGAATTCAATCTGCCGCGCCGACGGCAGCGCGGCAAAAGCCAAGTCCCCGTTCTGCGTACGGCAAGCGGCCTGGAACTCGCCGAGCCCGCGCGTGAAGCTCTCGCGCCAGTGCGCGAAAAATGAGCCGAGCGCGCGGTCGATGAAAAAGGTGACGCCCGCTTCGCGCGCGCCGGGTGTTTCGTCGCTGGGCACGATCTGCGACGTCAGCGCTTCGAGATCGGCCGCGTCAGCCGGGACTAACAAGGTGTAGGCGAGGTTGGCCGGCGACTGCGCTGCGGCGTGCGCGTCGTGGCCGGCCTGGGCGATTGCCGCCCAGTCGAGAGTGACCGCGCCCATCGCTGCGATGAGCTGGCGTAAGGCAGAACGTCGTCCTTGACCTTGGTGGTCCATGCGGCCTCGCGGAAAGTCCGTCAAAAATCGGGCGACAAATGTACACCGCGAGTTTGCGACCCGCTCAAAAGTAGTTGCAGTGATGCGGGGAACCATGCGTGCGCGTCGTGGTACTCACCCCGACGCGCGGCTTTTGGTCCGAATCTGCAGCTCGAATGTCGCGCGCGGCGGTAGACTTCGTGGCAATGCGCTACTTCAAATCCGACAACACCGCTGCGGTCTGCGAAGAAATCCTGCGGGCGATCGCCGCGGCGAATCATGGCACCGCGCTCGCCTACGGCGCCGACCGCTGGTCCGAACGCCTCGACGCGGTGTTCGGCGAATTCTTTGGCACGCCGGTGCGCGTGTTTGCAGTCTCGTCGGGCACCGCAGCAAATTCTCTCGCATTGGCCACGCTGTGTCCGCCGTGGGGCACGGTGCTCACGCACGCCGAAGCACACATCGAGCGTGATGAGTGTGGAGCGCCGGAGTTCTTCACCGGCGGCGCCAAGCTGTCGCTGGTCGAAGGCGCGGGCGCAAAGATATCGGTGGCCGATTTCGCCGCGCGACTCGCCTGGTTCGAGCCCCATGTCCACGGCGTGCAGCCGCGCATGTTGTCGATCACGCAGGCCACCGAACGCGGTGCCATCTACACGCCGGCCGAGGTGGGTGCGCTTGCGAAAACGGCTCACGAGCGCCACATGGCGGTGCACATGGACGGTGCGCGCTTTGCCAACGCGCTGGTGGCGCAACAGGTCTCTGCCGCCGATCTCACCTGGAAGGCTGGCGTCGACGTTCTGTCTTTCGGGGTCATCAAGAATGGCGGCATGAATGCGGAAGCCGTGGTGTTCTTCGATCCAACCCGCGTTGCGGACTTCGAGTTCCGCCGCAAGCGCGCCGGGCAGCTGTTCTGCAAAGGACGATACGCCGCTGTGCAGCTTCTCGCCTATCTCGAAAGTGGTATCTGGCAGCGCAATGCCCAAAGGGCCAACGGGCTCGCGGCGCGTATTGCTGCCGCAGTGCCGCAGTTTCTCAGCGAGCCCTTCGCCACCAACCAGGTATTCATGAAGTTAGGGCAGGCGCGCATCGACGCACTGTTGGCGCAGGATTTCGGTTTCTATCCCTGGGGACCGACCGGCTCGGGCGAGGCGCGGTTCGTCTGTTCGTGGGACACACCCGAAGCAGACGTCGACGCGCTGTGCGTTGCGCTCGAGAAACTGAAATAGCTAGTCCCGGAACATGAACCAGGCCGCGGCCACGAGACACAGGCCCGCCCACAGGAAATCGAGCTTCAAGGGCTGCTTCATATAGAGAATCGCGAACGGTACGAATACCGCGAGCGTGATCACTTCCTGCATCACCTTGAGCTGCCCGAGCGACAGCGTCGTGTAGCCGATGCGATTCGCGGGCACCTGCACCAGATATTCGAACAGCGCGATGCCCCAGCTCACGAGCGCGGCGACCACCCAGGGCCGGGCCGCCATGTTCTTGAGATGCGCGTACCAGGCGAACGTCATGAACACGTTCGAAATCACCAGCAGCCCTGCGCTTTGCGCCCAGGCGGGCAGGTTCACGCGACCGGACCCTTGAGCGCGGCGATTTCGGCGCGCAGCGTGGTGATTTCACTTTCGAGTGCGGCGACGCGCGCGATGAGTTCGGCGTTGGTCGGCCCTCGTGGTGTGGCGGCCGCTCCGGCGGCAGTCGCTGCGACTTCTTCGGCGGTTGCCGCCGTCGCCGATGCCGGCAGTTCTTCGAACAACTGCGCCCAACGTGCATCGCGGCGGTTGGGTTCGCGCGCCAGCTGCGTGACGAGGGCGCCGCCCGGCCGGTTCGCGAGCGCCGCAAGCACCGATTCGATCACGCCTGGATCGGGGAATTCGGCCATGCGCGGCGCGCGCGAGCGCAACTCGCCCGGGGTCTGCGGTCCGCGCAGCAGTAATTCGCACACGATCGCGGTTTCCTGCGGCGTGAACTTGAGACTGCCGAACTCCGTATTGCAGAAAATCTGTTGATACTTGGGGACGCGGCTGCCGAAGCCCGACTTCTCGACGACGAAGTGGCGCCGCCCGAGCCCGTCGACCACGAACTTCACCGTGGGCTCGTCCAGGTGCATGGCGGGCTCGCGGTTGCTCTTCTGATTACACGCATTGATGAGTGCGTTCAGCGACAGAGGGTATTGGTCGGGCGTCGTAATCTGCTTCTCGATGAGCACGCCGATGATGCGCGCCTCGATTGCCGTCAGTCTGATGTTCATGCGCGAAGTATACTTAGGTGTGTCCCGCCGTCTGCTTTACCTCATCGCGCTGTTCGTGCTGGCGGGCCTGCTCCTCTTCGCCCCCATGCCGTTCACGTCGACGTATTTCGGCCGCACCATCGAGAACGCCGGCCATACGCCGTTGTTCTTCCTGCTGACGCTCGGGTTGATCTACGCACTGCGCGACGATCGGCGTCTGGCCGGCGCGCGGATCTACGCGTTCGCGGGATTGGTCGGAGCCGGTGCCGGTTTTCTGAGCGAGGTCATCCAGCGGCCGCTGGCCCGCGATGCTTCCTGGGAGGACGTGGGTGCCGATGTCGTCGGCGCGATCCTGGCGCTGGCCGTGTACGCACTGTTTGAACGCCGCTCCGTCTTTCGCCGCTGGCATCGGGC
Source organism: Pseudomonadota bacterium (assembly GCA_039930985.1). Taxonomy (GTDB): domain Bacteria; phylum Pseudomonadota; class Gammaproteobacteria; order Steroidobacterales; family Steroidobacteraceae; genus CADEED01. The sequence continues at coordinate 17,212 of JBDTSV010000200.1, read as the reverse complement.
CACGGCGCTGCTGGTCGCCTGCGCCTGCATCGCACTCTACGTGACGCCGATTGTTAGGATGACGCGCGCGTATGTGCACCGCAACGGGGAGTTTCCCGTGCTCGCTGACTTCCACTCGCGCCTCGAGCTCTACTGGACCATCCCGATCGGCGTCAATCGCGAAATCGTCGGCGACGCGCTGGCGGTTGACCTGGTCGCCATGGACTCTCCCGGTGTGTCGTTTCATGAGCCGGTGCCAGACTGGCGGAATTTTCAAACGCTGCTGATCGACGTGGCCAATCCAGCGGTCGAGCCGCTCCATCTCGGGGTGCGCGTGCATGATCGTCAGCACAAACGCATTTTCAGCGATCGTTTCAACCGGCGCTTCGAGCTCGCCGCGGGCGAACGGCGCACCCTGATAATCCCTCTCGAGGATGTCCGCCACGGTCCTAGAGAACGGCTCATGGACATGGCGCATATCTCGGACATCACACTGTTTCGCGCCGAGCGCGCCGGCTCGCAAAAGCTGCTGGTTTACTCATTGCGGCTGCAGTAGCGCGCCGCGTTGAACATAGGGCGCGGTCGGGGCGCAATTGAGCTTTTCGCTTGGCCGCAGCGATGCCTATACTTGCCGCATGGAACCGATTGCCGACACCTTTGACGCCGCCTTCTCCAAGACCGTGGATCTCGCCAACAAGATGGCGGACAAGGACAAGGACGCGGACCTCTGGGACATCGCCGACGGCATGCTGGCCGGCGCCATCCAATATTGGCTGTACTCACGCCAGCCCTGCGGCGACACGCGCTGCCAGGACTGCATGCCCATCAGCACGGCCGAAGGCCGCATGTCCGAACTCAAGCGCCTCATCGAACAGCTCGCCTCCGAGAGCGAGTATTTCCACACGCCCACGGATTCGAACGCCGGACGGGCCTGAGTTGAGCTGACCGCGATGGCGACGGCGAAGAAGCCCACCACCGTCGCCGGTTACATCGCCGCCGCCCCCAAGGAAGCCCGTGCCAAGTTGCGCGAAATGCGCGCGCTGGTCGCCGTGGCAGCGCCCGGTGCCACGCAAGGCCTGAAGTGGGGCATGCCGGCATTTTCATACGACCGGATCCTCGTGACGTTCGCGGCGTTCAAGCATCACATCGGTTTTTTCATCACGCCGGACGTGAAGCGCGCGTTCGCCAAGGAGCTCGCGGACTACAAGACCGCGAGCTCGTCGGTGCAGTTGCCGCTCGATGTGCCATTGCCCAGGGCGCTGATCAAGCGCATCACCGCGTATCGCGCGCGGGAAGCGCGCACCAAAGACGCGAAATGGCGCTCGAAGGGCTAGCGGACGATCGAGCATCAACCGCGGACGCGCGAGCATGCGTCCGGACGATCGGACATCAGTGCCGGACGCGCGGTCATTCGATCGAGAAGCCGCAGTGGTTAGTCTGCCGCCCGCAATAGGGGCACGCAAACTAACTACATGGAGTTTCTCATGAGATTCAAGCTATCACTCGCGCTCGCCGGGGCGCTGCTCGCCACTGCCGCTTTCGGTCACGGCGACGACAATCCGGACATGGGGCGCGGCAAGCCGCCGCCGTTCGCCGTTCTTCAACTCGACCAGGTGCGCGATGCCACGGCGCGATTCATCGATGTCGCGCAGGCCGAGAAAGAGGGCTACCACGACATCGGACTGTTCGTGCCGCACATGGGCTGGCACTACATGAAGGACAAGCTGGTCGACGGCCGCTTCGATCCGACCCGGCCCGAACTGCTGGTGTACGCCGACGATTCCTGCGGCGGCAAGCGCAAGCTGGTGGCCGTGGAATACGCAGTGCCGTTCGCGGAGTCGAAGCGCGCGCCGCTTGGATTCGTGGGCCATGCCGATGAGTGGGATGCGAACCAGGACTTCAAGCTCTGGACGTTGCACGCCTGGCTGTTCGAGTACAACACCAACGGCGTGTTCAACCCGTTCAACCCGCGCGTTCCCTGAAACAATGGGGACACTCCCCATTTCCTAGCAAAAAGGGCCGGACCTCAAAGAGATCCGGCCCCTTTTGCACGTTCGCTCGTGCGGTAGTGTCGAGGCAAACTCAAATGGGAGAGTCCCCATTAACTCTCAGGCCACCGCCGTCGCCGCGCCCTGCGTCACTTCGGCGAGCGCCTGCTCGAGCAATCCCAGGCCTTCTTCGAGCTGCTCTTCGGGAATCGTCAGCGGCGCGAGAATACGGATCACGTTCGAATAGACGCCGCATGAAAGAAGAATGAGGCCGCGGCGCCCCGCTGCCTGCACCAGCGCCTTGGTGAGGTCGGCGTCGGGCGCGTCGGCACGCCGATTCTTCACCAGCTCCATGGCCACCATCATGCCGAGGGCGCGCACTTCGCCGATGCAGTTGAATTTGGCCTGCATCTGTTTGAGTCGCGCGACGAGCTTTGCGCCCATCTGTTCAGCGCGCTGGTTGAGTTTTTCCTTCTCGAGCACTTCGAGCACGGCAAGTCCCGCGGCACAGGCCAGCGGCGAGCCGGCGAAGGTGCCGCCGAGTCCGCCGACCACTGGCGCGTCCATGATTTCCGCCTTGCCGATCACCGCCGACAGCGGCACGCCACCGGCGATGCTCTTGGCGACCGTCATGAGGTCGGGCTCGACGCCTGAATGCTCGATCGCGAAGGTCTTGCCGGTGCGCGCGAAGCCGGTCTGGATTTCATCGGCGATCAGCAGGATGCCGTGCTTGTCGCAGAGCGCGCGCAAGTCGCGCAGGAACTGCGGCGGCGCAATGTAGAAACCCCCTTCGCCCTGCACCGGCTCGATGATGATGGCCGCGACTCTCGCCGCATCCACGTCCGCTTTGAAAAGATTGTCGATGGCGGCGAAGGAATCTTCCGGCGTCACGCCGTGGTACGCCATGGGGAAGGGCACGTGAAACACTTCCGGCAACATCGGGCCGAAGCCCGCCTTGTAGGGCTGCACCTTGCCCGTGAGCGCGATGCAACCGAGCGTACGGCCGTGAAACCCGCCGGTGAACGCGATGACCGCCGAACGCCTGGTGGCGTAACGCGCAATCTTGATGGCGTTCTCGACGGCTTCCGCGCCCGTCGTCAGGAAAATGGTCTTCTTGGGTGTCGGGCCGGGCGCGAGTTTGTTCAGCGCTTCGGCGAGAGCGATATAGCGTTCATATGGCGTGACCTGGAAGCAGCCGTGCGTGATTTTCTCGAGCTGCGCCGCCATGGCGGCCTTCACGTGCGGATGCACGTGGCCGGTGTTCATCACCGCGATGCCGCTGGCGAAATCCACGTAACGCCGCCCTTCCACATCCCACAGCTCGGCGTTTTGCGCGCGCTCGGCGTAGACCGCCAGTGAATTGCCCACGCCACGCGGAATGGCGGCGACCCGCCTCTTGTGAAGATCGGCATTTTTCGACATGAGAACCTCGGGCTACGCCAAGTGGTGGCGCGACAACGGAAGTGACCGAAGTCTACGCCCGGTAGCCGTGTAAATAGCATTACAGACGGCCGGCGCCACCAGTGCAGTGGCCGGTTCACCGATGCCCCCGGGCGCCTCGCCGCTCTCGATCACGTAAGAATCGATGCGCGGCGCGTCGGTCATGCGTGCGACGCGGTAGCTGTCGAAGTTGGTCTGTTGCACGCGGCCGTTCTGGAGGTTGATCTCGCCCCACATGAGCGCCGACAGGCCGAAGATCACCGAGCTTTCGATCTGCGCGATCACGGTATCCGGGTTCACCTGCTGGCCGCAGTCGGCGGCGCAGTACACGCGGCGCACGCGCACCTTGCCGCCTTCGAGCGAAATTTCCGCGACCTGGGCCATGTACGTGCCGTAGCCTTCCATGACCGCGAGGCCGTGGAAATGCCCCCGGTACGGATAGCCGAAGCGCGACTCCTTCACCACGAGGTCGAGCACCTTGAGGTAACGCGGCTGTTTTTCGAGCAGCGCCTTGCGGAATTCGTAGGAGTTCTTCTTCGCCGCCACCGCCAGCTCGTCCATGAAACTTTCCGCGACGAAGCAGTTGAGCGCGTGGCTCACCGAGCGCCAGTAGCCGACGTCGATGCCGATCTCCTGCTGCCGGAAATCCACGTGCACGTTCGGCACGTCGTAGGGGTAGTTAGCCGCGGCCTCGACTGCGAACGGGTCGACCTGCTTTTCCACGGCGGCGGGAAACCAGCGCGAGGTGATCGACGGACCCGTCAGGTGCAGGTTCCAGGCGATCAGTTTGCCCTTCTCGTCGAACGCGCCGGCAGCCTGGTCGAAGGCCGGCGGCCGATAGGCGTCGTGCGTCATGTCGTCTTCGCGCGTCCAGACGAGCTTCACCGGCTTCTTCACCGCCTTGGACAGCTCGACCGCTGCGGGAATGAAATCCACTTCCAGGCGCCGGCCAAAGCCGCCACCGAGGAAAGTCGTGTGCACGCGAACCTGTTTCGGATCGAGGCCGGCGGCTTTGGCCGCCGCGGCCTGGGCCATTTGCGGTACTTGCGTGGGCACGTAGATATCGGCGCCGTCGGCGCGCACGTCGGCGGTGCAGTTCTGCGGCTCGAGCGTGGCATGGGCAAGCAATGGCAATTCATAGTCGGCACGCACCACGCGGGCCGCGCCCTTGATGGCGGCGGCGGCATCGCCGTCGTTGCGCGCCACGCGGCCCGCGCCCGTTGCGCCCTTGCGCAACGTCTGGGCAATTTTCGCGTCGTTGAGGGTGCCGTTCGGTCCGGCGTTCCAGTCGATCTGCTCCGCATCGCGCGCCTTTCGCGCGCGCCACCACGAGTCGGCGACCACGGCGACCCCCGAGGAGGTGAGCACCACCGCCACGACGCCCGGCATGGCTCGCGCCTTTTCATCGTTGAAGGTCTTCACCGAACCGCCGAGCGCCGGTGGTTGCGCGAGCGCTGCGTACAACATGCCGGGCAGTTTCACGTCGATGCCGTAGATGGCGCTGCCGTCGACCTTGGCGGGCGTGTCCTTGCGTTTGTGTGCCTTGCCGATCAGCGTGAACTGCGAGGCGGGCTTGAGCGGCACGTCTTTCGGAACGGGTAATTTGGCCGCGGCCTCGGCGACCTCGCCGAAATTCAGTTTCTTGAATTGCGGCGAGAGGATCACGCCGTCGACCACCTTGCAGCTGCGTGCATCGACGCCCCATTCCTCCGCGGCGGCGGCCACCAGCAGATGTCGCGCCGTGGCGCCGGCCTTGCGCAGCTTTTCCCAGCCGTCGCGCACACTGGTGCTGCCGCCGGTGACCTGGCCACCCAGCAGGTTGTTGATGAACTGGTCGCCGGGCGGGGCAAATTCAACCTTGATGCGTTCGAGACTGACGCCGAGTTCCTCGGCCACCAGCATGGGCAGCGCGGTGTACACGCCCTGGCCCATTTCGGCGCGATCGCAGAAGAAGGTGATGCTGTTGTCGCTGCCGATGCGCAGCCAGGCATTGGGTTCGAAGGTGGTCGCTGCACCGGTGGACTTCGGCGCCTGTTTGCAGGCGGGCAGGGTGATGGCGATGACGAGACCGCCAAGAACCTGGCGGCGGGTTACCAATAGGTTCGCTGACACGGTGGTCTCCTAACGGACGATTTCTCAGGCGTTGCCGGCTTTGATCTCCGCCGCACGACGAATGGCGGCGCGTATGCGCTGATAGGTGCCGCAGCGGCAGATGTTGCCGGCCATTGCGGTGTCGATGTCGGCGTCGCTGGGGCGCGGTTTGCTGGCGATGAGAGCCGAGGCGGACATGATCTGTCCCGACTGGCAGTAGCCGCATTGCGGCACGTCGTGTTCGATCCACGCCTGCTGCACCGGATGGCTGCGGTCTTTCGAAAGTCCCTCGATGGTGGTGACCGGCTGGTCGCCCACCGCGCTCACGGGAACCTGGCACGAACGCACGGGATTGCCGGAGAGATGCACCGTACAGGCACCGCACAGAGCCATGCCGCATCCGAACTTGGTGCCGGTAAGCCCCAGCGTATCGCGCAGGACCCACAGCAAAGGTGTCTCGGGATCCACATCCACTTCCACGGTATTGCCGTTGACGTTGAGCTTGGTCACGAGCCTTTCTCCCCTCGACCTGGCGACTGGCGCCGACTATATGCCCGTCACGCTATTAGTAGGAGGGGGCCGGCGTTCAGCCTGGGTTACAATTCGGCGCCGCAAACTGTCGCCAGCTCCTTGAAGGAATTGAGATTGTCCGAGAATTTCCCGAAGCCGCCCATCGTTACGGAAGTGGTGATCATCGGTGCCGGTCCCTGTGGACTGTTCCAGGTCTTTGAGCTCGGTCTGCTGGGAATCGGCTGTCACCTGGTCGACTCGCTTGGCACTCCGGGCGGCCAATGCACCGAGCTCTATCCCGACAAGCCGATCTACGACATCCCGGCGCTGCCCATCTGTGGCGCGCAGGAGCTCATCGATCGCCTGCTGCAGCAGATCGCGCCGTTCAATGCGCCGGTACACCTCGGCCAGGAAGTGAGCGCACTTCGCAAGCGTGATGACGGGCGCTTCGATGTGGAGACAATACTGGGGACGCGCTTCGACGCGGGCGCGGTGGTGATCGCCGGCGGCGTGGGTTCTTTCCAGCCGCGACGCATCGGTGTGCCGGGTGCCGAAGCCTTCGAGGGCAAGAACATTCACTACCGCGTGCGCGATGCGGCCAGCTACCACGGCAAGAAGATCGCGATCTTCGGCGGCGGCGACTCGGCGCTCGATTGGGTCATCGACTTCGCGGGCAAGGCTTCCGCCGTCACGCACGTTCATCGCCGCGCGGAGTTTCGCGGCGCGCCGGCGTCGGTCGCGAAAATGCGCTCGCTGGTCGACAGCGGTGTGGTGCGTTATATCGAAGGGCTGGCCACCGAGTTGCGCGTGGCTGGTGACACGTTGACTGGTATCGACGTAAAAACCACCGATGGCACCGTGCAGACGGTCGAGGCCGATCACGTGTTCGCGTTCTTCGGCCTGCACCCGAAGCTCGGGCCCATCGCCGAGTGGGGCATGGAGCTCGAAAAGAAAGCCCTCAAGGTCGACACCGAAAAATTCTCGACCAGCGTCCCCGGCATCTTTGCCGTGGGAGACATCAATACCTATCCGGGTAAGAAAAAGCTGATTCTGTCCGGATTCCACGAGGCCGCGCTCGCGGCCTTCGCGATCCAGCATCATCTTTACCCCGCCAAGAAGCAGTTTTTGCAATACACCACCACCAGCCCGGTGATGCAGAAACGACTCGGCGTGCCTCACTAACTATCAACGAGTTGGAGTCCTTCATGAAATCCTTACGAGCCGTTGCCTGTCTTTCACTGCTGTTCGCCGCGCCGGGCGTGTTCGCCGCCGACAAGGTCTGCAAGGTCGCCATCGCCGGCACCGACCAGATGCAGTTCGACAAGAAAGAGATTGCCGTCGCCGGCGATTGCACCCGGGTAGAAGTCACGCTGACGCACACTGGCAAACAGCCGGCGGCCGTCATGGGCCACAACTGGGTATTGGCGCGTACCGCGGATCTCAACGCCGTTGCCACCGATGGCATGGGCGCCGGATTGCCGAACGACTACATCAAGAAAGGTGATACGCGGGTGATCGCGCACACCAAGGTGGTCGCCGGCGGCCAGAGCACCTCGGTCACGTTTGCGACCGCGCTGCTCAAGGCAGGCGAGAGCTACAGCTTTTTCTGCACGTTCCCCGGGCACTACGCGATCATGAAGGGCGCCTTCAAGATCGGCTGATCCCGGAGCGGGAATGGACAATCGCCTCGCCGATCTTCAGCGGCAGTTTCAGCTCGAGCGTCTCGAGGTGAACCTGTTTCGCGGCCAGAGCCGCGACACCGGCAGTCCGCAGGTGTTCGGCGGCCAGGTGCTTGGCCAGTCGCTCATGGCGGCGCACGCGACCATCGAGGACGATCGCGTGGTGCATTCGATGCACGCCTATTTCCTGCGGCGCGGCGACTTCACCAAGCCCATCGTCTACAGCGTGGACCGCAGTCGCGACGGTGGCAGCTTCTCGGCAAGGCGCGTGGTTGCCGTGCAGGACGGCGAGCAGATATTCACCTGCTCGGCTTCGTTCCAGAAACCGGAGCGGGGTCTCGAATACCAGGCGGCGATGCCCGCGGTGCCGCCACCGGAAGAGCTGCAGCCGATGATCAAGCCGCCCAAGGCGGAGCTCGACAAGTTGCCGGAGAAACTGCGCCGCTGGCTCGAGATCGAACGTCCGTTCGAATTCCGCCCGGTGCAGAAATACAACCCGCTGGCGCCCGTGGCCTGCGAGCCCGTGCGCCAGATCTGGATGCGCGCCGTCGACAAACTACCCGACGACGACAAGCTGCATCACTGCCTGCTGGCGTACATCTCCGACTACTGGCTGCTCGATACCGCGACGATGCCGCATGGCTCCTCGTTCCTGCGCGGCAATCTCGTCATGGCGAGCATCGATCACGCCATCTGGTTCCATCGTCCGCCGCGGGTCGATGACTGGCTGCTGTACAGCCTCGACAGCCCGAGCAGTTCCGGTGCGCGCGGCTTCGCTCGCGGCAGCTTCTATTCGCGCACGGGTGTACTGGTCGCCAGCACCGCGCAAGAGGGACTCATACGGCTCGTGCAGTCGCAATCCTGATTGGCGCGCTGAGCTTGAGTGCCGGCGTTTCGCGCGCGGCACCGATGGGCCATGCGCCCGCCAACGAACGCGACGCCCTGGTGCAGCTATGGCCCGGGATCTACGACATGACCGAAGAGTTGGTCGCAGGCGCGCCGCAGGATTCGCCGATGACGCCGGTGACGATGCGCGTGCAGATCGACATCCGGCGCGTGCCCTTGCCCTGGCTTGGCACGCACGTGTTGTATGTCGAGGAATATCCCTACGATGAACCGTTCGAGCTGCGGCGGCGCGTGCTGCTGTCGATCGAACCTGAGCCAGATGGTTCATTGCGCGTGCGCCAATACACGCGCAAGGCCGAAGCCGAGAATCCGGCGGCGCTGACCGCGGCTGACATCGAAACGGTCGCCGGCTGCGACATCTTCCTCAAACGCGAAGGCGCGCAGTTCCGCGGCGGCACGCACGGGCGCCAGTGCCTGGACAGCGACGCGGCGGCGCAACGCTGGCTCGACTACCGCGTGGTGATCGGCGACGGGCTGTTCTGGTATCGCAAGCGCCGTCTGGAACTGCCCGGCGATGAACTGGCCGAGGAAATCGCCGGCTTTCCGCACATGGATCTCGACGAGGCACGGCTGTTTTCGTGCGGCATTTCCTGGGTGGCCCCGAAGGACAAGGGCGCACGCCAGCTGATCGAGAACGTGGATCTGCACGATCGTGGCGGCCGCGCGCGTTTTCGCACCCCGGACGGGCGTGAGCTGCAGCTCGAGCTGCATGGCCGCGACTGGCCGCTCTCCGAGCGCCGCGAATCGCTGGTGCTCATCCTGGTCGACGGCAAGTCCGACAGCGAGCCCATTGCCTCGAGCTGGACCTCGCTCGACGCGGCGCGCGTCGGCATCGACATCGGCTGGCTGCAGATCGATTGCGCGCCGGTGGTGTCAGAAACCGGGGAGCAGAAGTCCTAGACTGTGGAAGAGGATGTAGAGCATCCAGATGCCGAGCGCGGTCAACGTGGCGAACACCACGACGATCGCCAGCGGCACCAGCAACAGGCCGCGCCGGCTGCGCCGTGCGATCTTGTGAGGTGCGGCAAGCCACCGCTCGAGCAAGGCGAGATTGCGGGTTTGCGCCTTGAATGCAAAGTCGAACAGGTCGCCGAGAATGGGCACCGTGCCAACCAGCGCATCGATTGCGATGTTGCTGAGCATGTGCAGTTGAATCGCCGGCGGCGCGCCCAAGGTCCGTGCCACGCGAATGGCGAACACCGCCACCAGCGCGCCGGCAATGTCGCCAAGCCCCGGTATGAGCCCAAACATCGCATCGAGGCCGAAGCGGAATTTCGTGCCGGGGATGGTAAAGGCCTGGTCGAACACGCGCGCGACCACGCGCAAGTGCCGCAGGGCGCGACGCGCCTGCTCGCCGCCATCGTCCGGCTCGCGATTCACCCGGGCGTCCATGGGCGGGTCGGTATCGCCTAGCTACCGGCGGAGGCGAGCAGCGCGGCTATCTCGGTTTCGAGCGCCGGGTTGAAACGCTGCGGATCTTCCATCATGAGGAAGTGGCCGTCGCCGGCGAGCGTGACGGCGTGAAACTTCGGCAGCACCTTCTTGATGCGCGCTTCGTTCAGCGGCTCGCCGAGATCGGAATTGATGGCGACGATGGGCACCGAGATGTCCTTGAGCGGCTCGACGAAGTCGTAGCCGAGCAGTGCGCGCAGCGACGGTATCGCGATACGCGGTGGCGACAGCGACATGTCGTAGGCGATCTTCTGTGCCAACTGCGCGTTCGCGCCCTTGACGAACAGATGTTCGGCAACCAGTACGCGCGTCTGCCCGATGAAGTCTTGCTCGAATGGCTTGAGGATGGCGTCGATCTGCGCCTTGCTCGGCACCGGCGCGCCGATCGACTTGAAGGTATCGACGCCGATGACGCCGATGACGCGGCCCTCGAGCAGGCGCGCCGCCTCTAGCGCCACCGGCCCACCCATGGCGTGGCCGACCAGGATGAGCTGCTTGTTAGGCACGGTCGACATGGCCGTGGCGACGTCCTGGCCGAAGCGCGCGATGGTCCAGTCGTCGCGATTGCCGTCGGTGCCGCCATGGCCGGCGAGGTCTACCGTGACGAGCGTGTACTTGCCCTTGAAGGCGGCTATCTGTTCGCGCCAGTAGTTCGAATCGCAGGACCAGCCATGGATGAAGACCAGCGCCGGATCGCCGCTGCCGTACAGGCGGTATTGCACGTGCACGCCATCCGGCGCGATGGCGATGCGCGCGGCGCCCTCGGTGGGCTCGGCGGATTTCCCGGCGGCTGGTGGCGCCGGCACGGGTGTTTGCGGTTCCTACTTGCTGCAGGCAACGACGGTGAGGGCGGCGAAGGCCGCGAGCAGTATTGTTCGCATGCTCACGACTCTAGGCGAACGACGCGACGTAGTCACCGATGGCGAGCGCGGAGGTGAGGCCGGGGCTCTCGATGCCGAGGAGGTTGACCAGGCCCGCGAGCCCGTGTTCCGCGGCGGACTCGATGCGGAAGTCGGGCTGCGGCTCGCCGGGGCCGTGCAGCTTGGGACGAATGCCGGTGTAGTCGGGCATCAGCGCGCCGTCGGCGAGCGCCGGCCAGTAGCGGCGGATGGCATCGTAGAAGAGCGGTGCGCGGGCCGCATTCACCGAGTAGTCGATGCGGTCTATCCACTCCACGTCTGGCCCGAAGCGAACGCGCTTGCCGAGATCGAGCGTGGCGTGGATGCCGAGGCCCGCGGCGTGCGGCACCGGGTAGATGAGATGCTTGAACGGCGAGCGCGCAGCCACCGTGAAGTAGTTGCCGCGGCCAAGATGCAGGGTCGGAATGCGCGGCTGCGGATATCCCTCGATGCGGTTCAATAAGTCCACGGCACCCAGGCCCGCGCTGTTGACCACGAAGCGCGCCTCGATCTCGGTGGCGGCGTCGCCGCCGGTTTTTACGAGGAATCCGCGCGCACTGCGCGCCAGGCTCTCGACGCGGCAATCGCACACCAGCGTGCCGCCGGCGTTCTCCATGTCACCCTGCAATGCGAGCATGTAGGGGTGCTGATCGACGATGCCGCTGGTCGGGCAGAACAACGCCGCCGTGCAACGCACTTCGGGTTCGAGCTTGTGCGCCTCGGTTCCGGATATCAGGCGCACGCCGTCGACGTCGTTGAGGTGCGCGCGCTCGAGCAGGTGGAGCAACACCTGCTCTTCTTCGTCACCGTTGGCGATGATGAGCTTGCCGGTGTTGTGGTGGTCCACGCCGCGCGCGTTGCAGTAGGCGTATAGCGCGCGGTTGCCGGCGACACAGAAGCGAGCCTTGAAGCTGCCGGGGGCGTAGTAGAGGCCGGCGTGAATGACGCCACTGTTGCGCGCGGAGGTGATGGTGCCCGGGTGGGTTTCCGCCTCGAGCAGCAGGACTTCGCGTCCGGCGAGCGCCAGCGCACGCGCGACCGCGAGGCCCACCACGCCCGCGCCAATCACCACGCATTCGATGCTGTCCGCCATGGTCACAATCTAACTCAGCGCGTAGAGCCTTTCGCGATCTCGACGAACAACGACTTTCCATTTTCTTCGAAGGAAAGAATCGCCGCACGCTTCACGGCCGCATCGCGTATGCGCCAGCGGGTCGTGACTTTGGCCGGAAACGCTTCGGCACCGGGAAGCGCCAGGAACGCCGCGATGATGCCCTGCTTGAGCTGCGCAAGCGGCCCGTCCTGTTCGAACAGGATGAAGGTGCACTTGCGGCCGCCACCGTCGTTCATGGTCACGAGGTTGCTGGCCGGCCGGGTGTTCGAGGTACGCAGCAACGCGTTGCCATCCTCGAGTTCTCGCGCCACGCGAAAGCGCGGCGCGAAGGCGCTGAAATCGACTTTGCTGCCGGACAGAACCAGGTTCGAACACGCTTTGACCACGTCGGCAGCGAAACCCGGGAGATCCACCGGCAATCGGGCGAAGTCCTCCGACACTTTCGGCACGTGGATGTTGAACACCGTGACATCGGTCGCGCTGATGGCCAGCAGCGAGACAGGGCCGTTCGAATCGTTGTGGCCATTCCAGATCGGCCCGTATTCGCCGGGATCCTCAATCAGGGTCCAGCGCGATCGTTCGGTCGCGAGGCGTGCGCGCAGCGCCGGCAACGAGTCCGGCGCGCCTCGCGCGACCACGAAGCACTTCATGGCATCGGGCCGCACCACGGCGAACACCGCGCCGCGCGTACCTTCTGTTCCATACGATACGACCTGCAGGGGATCGGCGGGACCGGCATCTAGTACATCGGCGAGTTGCGCCAGCAGGTCTGGATCGAGACCCGACAGCGGGCGCGCATCATTCACGATCAAGCCGTCGAGGCGACTTGCGGCCGTACGAATGTCGGCCGGAGTGCCGCCGACGAAATGGGCGCAGAAGTCCAACGCCAGCGTCGCTGCGGCTTGAGCGGGCGAGAGCCCAGGCCCGGCTGAGTGCGCGGCGCACGTCATTGCCGCGAACAAAGACAGCCATCGCCGTGCGACCTTCATGGGCGCGCCGGGCGGCTCAGCACCTTGCCCGGATTCATGGTGCCGTTCGGATCGAAGGCCTGCTTCACGCGCCGCATGAGATCGAGCTCGACGGGATTGGCATAGCGTTCGAGCTCGAACACTTTCAACTGGCCGATGCCGTGTTCGGCCGAGAAACTCCCGCCGAATGTGTGAACGAAGTCGTGGATGGCGCGGCGCGCTTTCGCTTCGACGGCCTGCAGCTGGGAAACCTGGGTACCGGCGCGCTGGCTGATGTTGAAGTGCAGATTGCCGTCGCCGAGGTGCCCGTATGACACCAGCACGCCTTGTGGGATGTGCTGCGCCACCCAGGCGCCCGCGACTTCGATGAATCGCGGCACCTGCGACACCGGTACGGAGATATCGTGCTTGAGGCTCATGCCATCTTTGCGCTGGGCCTCCGGGATGGATTCGCGCAGACGCCAGAAAGCATCGCGCTCGCGTGCGTTCTGCGCAACCGCGGCGTCGCTGATCCAGCCATCCGTCAGCGCGCGTTCGAGCGTGTCCTGCAGCAGTGTGTCGAGCGGCTCATCGGCGCGCGACGACGACAACTCGCACAGCACGTACCACTGCGAGGGCGCCGACAGGGGGTCGATCACGCCTGGAATGTGCCGCGTCGTCAGATCGATGCCGATGCGCGGGATCAGCTCGAACGAGGTCACGCAGTCGCCGCTGGCCTGGCGCAGCCCGCCTAACAAGGAAACCGCGGCATCCGGATCGCGCACCGCCACGAACCCCGTGGCGCGCGATTGCAAGGCTGGATATACCTTGAGGCAGGCGGCGGTGATGACGCCGAGCGTGCCCTCCGCGCCCAGGAACAGGCTCTTGATGTCGTAGCCGGTGTTGTCCTTGCGCAGGCCGGTGAGCGTGTCCATGACCCGGCCGTCGGCCAGCACCACTTCAAGGCCGAGCACGAGCTCGCGCGCCATGCCGTAGTGGATGACGTTGAGGCCGCCGGCGTTCGTCGAGAGATTGCCACCGAGCATGCAGCTGCCTTCGGAACCCAGGCTCAACGGTAGATAGCGATCGGCCTCGGCTGCCGCGGCCTGCAGGTGCGCCAGAACGCATCCGGCCTCGGCGGTGAGCGTGTAGTTGGCGGTGTCGATGGCACGCACCCGGTTGAGACGGGCGAGCGAGAGCAGCACCTGGCTGCTCGACGCGTCGGGCGTGGCACCGCCACAGTAGCTGGTGTTGCCGCCCTGGGGTACCACGCCGATGCGATGCTCATTGCAGAAGGCCAGCACTCGCGAGACCGCGGCGGTGTCCGCCGGCGCCACCACCGCCAGTGCGTGGCCGCGATACAGCGCGCGATGGTCGCGCAGCATGGGAGCGATCCGCTCCACATCGTTCAGGATCGCGGCATCATCGACCAGCGTTCGAAGCTTGACCAGCGGGTTGGCGATGTCGTTCACGTGCGCATGATAGCAACCCGGTCCCAATGGGAGCGCGGCGGCACGCCGGCTTGGTCAGCAGCATCTGCACTGTGCCCAGCTGCCGCTCCAGGAAACCGCCTTCGCAGTAGCACAGGTAGTACTCCCACCGGCGCACGAAGCTGTCGCTGTAACCGAGCGATCGGACCGCGGTGAGGTTGCGGAAGAACCGCTCGCGCCAAAGCCGCAACGTGCGGGCGTAGTGCGGGCCGATGTCTTCGAGGTGAAATATCTTGAGGTCGGTAGCCTTCGACAGCGATTTCGACAGTGCCTGCACCGACGGGATGAAGCTTCCCGGGAATACATATCGCTTGATGAAATCCACCGACTTCAGGGCCTGGTCGTAGATCTGATCCTGGATGGTGATGGCCTGCAGCAGCATCGCCCCGTCGGGCTTGAGCAGGTGCGAGCAATGCCGGAAGTAGCCATCGAGATACGCCGCACCCACCGCTTCGACCATTTCGATGGAAACCAGCTTGTCGTAAGGACCTTTGAATTCTCCGGTCAGGTCGCGATAGTCCTTCAGCAGCACGGTGATGCGGTCGGCGAGACCGAGAGCGGCGATCCTGCGCAAGGCGAAGTCGCGCTGCGCCGTGGAGATCGTGGTGGTGGTGACTCGGCAGCCATAACGCCGCGCCGCGTGAATCGCGAAGCCACCCCAACCCGTGCCGATTTCGAGCACATGGTCGGTGGGCTTGAGATCCAGCTTGCGGCAGGCCGTATCGAACTTCTCTTCGGAGCCTTCGGCGAGCGTGGCGTCGGCGCGCGGAAAGATCGCGCAGGAATACGCCATGGTGTCATCGAGCATGAGCTGGTAAAGCTCGTTGCCGAGGTCATAGTGCGCGGCGATGTTGCGTGCACTGCCGTGTTTGCTGTTGCGATTGGCCCAGTGGAATAGCTTGAGCAGCGGGCGGCTCACCAGCGACCACCGCGAGTCCAGGCGATTCATCTGCTCGCGGTTGGCCACGAAGATGCGCACCAGGCTTGTGAGGTCGTCGCAGCGCCACAGCCCGCGAATGTAGGCCTCGCCGGCGCCGACGGTGCCGCCGAATGCCGCGTCGGCGAACACCTGCGGATGATCGAAATGCAGTGTGCAGGCCAGGTCGAATTCCGCGTGGCGGCGGCCGAACACATGTTCGCGGCCGTCCGGTTCCACCAGCCTGAGTTCGCCGTATTCGAATTGCCGCAGCTGCCCGAGCAGCAGCTTGCGCCCGAGCCGCGCCAGCATCGTGGCGCGCGCGGGTCGCGCGATTTCGAGTGACTCGAGCAGCAGCGGCGAGGAGGTGTTCATGGTTGCGTCACGGGCGTTGCTTGTTTGTCGGGATGTGCATGGAAAGGCGCTCGCTTCCACAACAGCTTGAGTGCCTGCCAATAAATGAGCGCACTGACCTTTACGGTGACCAGCGGAAACTGGCTGAGCGCCCGCGCCATGGCGCCCGCGGTCAGCGGCTGGCGTGTCAGCTTCAAGGTGGCGTCGAATCTGAGTTCTCCTTCCCGCCAGTTCTCCATGTGCACGTGCAGGCCGTTGCCGGGCGCGCCGAAGGCCCATTCGTAGCGCATGTCCAAGGGCATGAATGGCGAGACGTGGAAGGCTTTTTCGAAGCTGAAGCGCCAGGCGCCCGTCCCCACGGGTGTGGCGCCGGCGGTCGGCAACACGTAGGCGTGACGTTCCTTCCACGGCGTGTTGGTGATCTCCGCCACGATGGTCTCCACGTGCGAGTCCGCTTCGTCGTAGACGTAGTAGAAGCTCACCGGATTGAAGCTGTAGCCGAAGTAGCGCAGGTGCGTCAGCAATCGGATCGGGCCGCGCGGTCTTGCGCCGGTGCGTTCTTGCACCAGATCGCGTACCGCGGTGTCGAGTGACACGTTATGAGGCGCCAGAAAATCCCGGCGCCGGAACCACGCCAATGCCGGGCGGCGCGTCGACCACAGCCAGCGGCGCTCGAACACCCGCGGCAATTCCGCAAGATCGAGGTAGCTCATGAAAATGCGATAGCGAAAGGCATTCCGCGCCGGCCCGAACCGGCGGTGCTGGATCCATCCCTGGTAGAGCGCGCTGTTCATGTGTCTGGGCTAGACGGCGCGGGCCAGCGTTGTGGACGGGTCCTGCGCGCCACCGATGAGGCGCGCGAAGTCCGCCAGCGCCCATTCGGCGCTGACCACGCCGTCTTCGTGAAAGCCGTGGCGCCAGTACGCGCCGCAATACAGCGTGCGGTTGACCCCGCTCACCTCGCCGCGCCGCTTCTGCGCCGCGACGCCCGACGGTAGATAGACCGGGTGGTGATAGGTGATGGTCCTGAGCAGCCTCGACGGATCGATGTCGGCGGTGCGATTGAGCGTCACCAGGAAACGCACCGGCGCGTCGAGCGACTGCAGGACGTTCATGTCGTAGGTGAGGGCGACGCGATCGCGCATGGCATTCTCGCGCACCTCCAGCTGGTGATAGTTCCACGCGGCGCGGGCCAGCGGCTTGCGCGGCAGCAGGCGTTCGTCGGTGTGCAGGGCGGCTTCGTTTTCCTGGTACGGGAAGGCGCCGAGAACCTCGCGCTCCCGGGTGGTCGCGTCCCGCAGGAATTTCAGCGCCTGGTCGCTGTGGCAGGCAATGAAAACGTAGTCGAAACGCTCGACACTGCCGACCGACGTCCGAATCGTCACGCCGGCCGGGTCGCGGTGCAGCGCGGTGACCGGCGTATTGAGACGAATGCGCTGCAGGAGCG
>JBDTSV010000199.1:0-6798 GCA_039930985.1 Pseudomonadota bacterium | reverse complement strand
CGCTGTCATCGGTCGCGGGCGCTTCGCGCGCTGGGTGACCGTGCTGTCATTCGCCTGCCTGGCGAGCGGCGCTCTCGTGCTGTGGCTGATCAGAGCGGCATCGGCATGAGCGGCTGCGGCGCGATCACCTGCATTCCGCGCGACTTCGGCCCGACCCGCTTCTCCACATGCGCCGGCTTCACCACCAGCACGTCGCACGGCAACGCGTTCAGCACACGCTCCGCAGTGTTGCCAATGAACACGCGCTTGAGACCAGAGCGGGAGAGCGCGCCCATCACCACGAGGTCGGCACGCAGCTTGCGGGCGACATCCGGGATGGCGTAGATCGCGTCGTGATCGACGAGATGCCGCCGGGCGGCGGGCACGTGTTCCCTTTTCGCGAACGCGTCGAATTCACGCTTTGCCTTGAGCTTCAACTGATCGTATGTGGCCGCGAGCGTCACGGCGTCGATGGCCGGATCGCCGAGGCTCAATCCGAATACCGATGGAGCGTTGGCATGCATGACATGCACGGCGCCGTGGAATTTCCCAGCCACGCGATCGGCCTGCTCGAGGATCTGCGCATCCAGGCCTGACGGTTTGGCGTGCGCGTGCGACGGATCGACGCTCGCGAGAATCTTCGGGCGACGTTGCCAGGGGCGGCCATTCTTCAACAGGAGCACGGGTACCGGGCTTTCGCGCAGCAGTTCCCAGTCGGTGAGGTGCATGAGCCAGGGCGTAAGCCTGCGGCCCTGGTGGCACTCGGCGATGATGAGCTCGGCGCCGCTCTTCCTGGCGCGGCGGACGATGGCTTCATGCGGAGGAAAGTCCCACTCCACCTTGCAGGTGGTCGTGACGTGATGTTTGCGCGCCTGCACAGCCAGCCTCTCGAGGCGCTTGCCGCGCAACGCGAGCGCTTCGCGGCGAATCTGCGGCAGCGTCGTCCCGGTAAGCGGCT
Organism: Pseudomonadota bacterium; assembly: GCA_039930985.1. Lineage (GTDB taxonomy): Bacteria > Pseudomonadota > Gammaproteobacteria > Steroidobacterales > Steroidobacteraceae > CADEED01. Next base: position 5,861 of record JBDTSV010000199.1, on the reverse strand, counting down.
GAAGCTCCAGGAATACCGGCGAGGAGATCGCATGGAACAGTTCGAGCGATGCACCGAACGTTTTCGCGATCGTGACCGCCTTGTCGAGGCCCGGTTGGCGCCGCGAGTCGGGATTCTTGACGGCGTAGAGGACGTGTTTGATCGAACTCATCTGGTGTGCTCCTCGAACTGGCGATGCTGCCAAGACTTCTGCTTCGCGCACGGAGGCGCGCGCGAAGCAGCAACCGCGGCCCTGTGCCGCTACTGGATCTTGATTTCCGTCGACTTCTTCGGCTGTGCCTTCGTCTTGGCGACGTGCACGGTGATGACTCCGTCGGTCGACTCGGCACGAATCGCGGCTTCGTCGGCATTCTCCGGCAGCGAGAAGCTGCGCGTGAACTTGCCGTAGACCGTCTCCACGCGATGCGACTTTTCCTTCTTCTCCTCGAACTTCTGCTGACGCTCGCCGCTGATGGTGAGCATTCCGTCATCGATGGTGATGCGTACGTCTTCCTTCTTGATGGCCGGCAGTTCGGCGCGGATCAGGTACTCGGTATCGGTCTCGGAGATGTCGACCGGCGGCGTCCACTCGAGCGCGTTATTGCCGGTGGTTTCCAGCGTGCGCGGCAATCGCCCGAACAGGCTCGGCATGCGCGCGAAGAGGTCGTCGACTCCGTTGATTGGTTCCCAGCGAATGAGGCTCATGGTGTTCCCCTTGAAGCGAATGAATAGCGATTTGGCAGGAAGAATCTAGGCGCTGATCAAGGCGACGGCGATTCGCGGAGACGCGTAGCGGCGTCCGGGCAAATACCTATCAGCGAGGCCATGCGGTTCATCACGTATAGGAGCCGCATCGGGTTGTGCAGACAATCGCGATGATGCCCGATGAATCGACGCCGATGATCCGCGCGATGCGCCTGGTTGCGCCGCGCCAACCGCTGCGATCCCAGGCCTTGTCGACACCGCCGCTCGACGAGCACGATTTACTCCTCGAGGTATCCGCCTGCGGTGTGTGCCGTACCGACTTGCATCTCGTCGACTTCGAACTTCCGGGCGCCCGCTACCCAGTGACGCCGGGTCACGAGATCGTCGGCCGCGTCATCGCGAAGGGCAACGCCGTGACCCAATTCCAGCGCGGCGATCGCCTGGGCGTGCCCTGGCTGGGGCGCACTTGCGGGCGATGTCGCTATTGCCGCAATGGCGCGGAAAATCTCTGCGACCGCGCGGAGTTCACCGGCTGCACTCTCGACGGGGGTTTCGCCACGCACGCGGTGGCCGACGCGCGCTACTGCCTGACGATTCCGGAAAAGTTTTCCGACGCGGAGGCGGCGCCCTTGCTCTGCGCCGGCCTCATCGGCTACCGCGCGTATCGCGCCTGCGGCGATGCCCCGGACATCGGCTTCTATGGTTTCGGCGCCGCGGCGCATCTGCTCGCTCAGGTCGCGATCGCGCAGGGACGGAAGGTTTACGCGCTGACGCGGCCTGGCGATCTGGCGACACAGGCATTCGCGCGCGAGCTCGGCGCGACCTGGGCCGGCGGCTCGGACGAAGCACCGCCAGCATTTCTCGATGCGGCAATTCTTTTCGCGCCGGAAGGCTCGCTGGTGCCGCGCGCACTCGCCGCGGTGCGAAAGGGCGGTCGGGTGGTATGCGCCGGCATCCACATGTCGGACATTCCCGCCTTTTCATACGATCTGCTGTGGGGTGAACGCACGATCACTTCAGTCGCCAATCTGACGCGCGCCGATGGGCGCGAATTCATGGCGCTCGCGGCTGAACTCGTGCTGCGTCCATCAGTCGAGTGCTTCCCGCTCGACGAGGCGAACACGGCACTCGAACGGCTGCGCGCCGGCCAGGTCCGCGGCGCTGCGGTCCTGGTCCCGAGCGAGTCGATGGCGAGCTGATAGCGATCGATCTGGTTGTGGGAGCTGTTGCCAGCGTGCGGTGCTATTGCAACGTCATGAAGTTGCCGGGTCGGCTTCGTAGACGTCCATTGAATGATGACGGGGCGTCGGGGCGCCATCGGTGTCGGTCGCGAAGCTGACGCTGGAGTGGTCGGTGCATACGCGCGTTCCGGCGCTGCCCCCGATGATTCGCGCCGCATCAGACAACGCGCCAATGCAGGCGGCGCCGCGGCCGCTAATCGCAAATCGACGCGCCGCCGCGACTTTCGGTCCCATCGAACCCGCCGGAAATGCAAATCTGGCGAGCTCATCGGGATGCACCGCGCGAATCATGCGCGCGTTCCCGCTGCCCCAGGCATCGAACACTCCTGGCACATCGGTGAGCAGCAACAGGCAATCCGCGCCCAGTGCCAGCGCCACGATTGCCGCGACGAGATCCTTGTCGACGACCGCTTCGACGCCTTCGTGAGCGCCGGCGGCAGTTCGCCGCACCGGAATCCCGCCGCCGCCGGCGCAGATCACCAGGAAACGGCCGCCGATCAGATGCTTGATCGCGCCGAGTTCCATGACTCCGATCGGCTCGGGAGGGGGCACCACGCGCCGCCAGCACTGGCCGTCGCGCGCTATCGCCCAACCGCGTTTCTCTGCCATTTTTTCAGCGTCCGCCTGGCAGAACATCGGGCCGATGAATTTCGTCGGCTGGGTGAAAGCGGGGTCGTCGGCGCGCACCAGCGTGCGCGTGAGCACGGTCGCGATGCGATCGTGGCCGAGTGCGTTGGCGAGTTCCTGTTCGAGCAGATAGCCGATCATGCCTTCGGTCTCCGCGCCGAGGATGTCGAGTGGATAGGCAGGAATGCTCGAGTCCGCGGCCTGCAGGGCGAGCAGGCCGACCTGCGGACCGTTGCCGTGCGTGATGATCAGTTCATGGTCGTGGGTGAGCGGCGCCAGCGCGGCGGCGGCCAGACGCACGTTGTGGCGCTGGGTCTCCACGTCGAGCGGCTCCCCGCGACGCAACAGCGCATTGCCGCCGAGCGCGGCGACGATTCTCACGACTCCTCCTGGCCGAGCGAATAGGCCTGCGTATCGATGAAATGGCGAACGTTCGTCACGGCTGCATTTCCCGCGTGATTCGTTGTCAGACAGGTTACGAGCCGTGGCGGCAGGTTTGAGCCCGCGCGAATGCGGACGCACATGAGGTCTATCACGTATATCAACGCCAGCCACGCCGGCGAGAATGATTTCGCTTCGTCGCGCTGGCGCAAACCATGAGGAGTCCTCGGCGTGCATCTATCGTTCCTGGGCGCCGCGGGCACGGTCACCGGCTCGCAATATCTGCTGGAAACCGCGCAGCGCCGCATCCTCATCGATTGCGGCCTTTTTCAGGGTTACAAACAACTGCGTCTGCGCAACTGGGCAAAGCTGGCGTATGACCCGCGTGACCTCGATGCCATCGTGCTCACGCACGCTCATCTCGATCACAGCGGGCTGCTTCCGCGCCTGGTCAGCCGCGGATTCAGCGGCCCCGTCTTCTGCACGCGTGGTACCCGCGATCTGTGCGGGATTTTGCTGCCGGACAGTGCGCGCTTGCAGGAGGAGGACGCTTCGTTCGCGAATCGGCATGGCTTCTCGAAGCACAAACCACCGCTGCCGCTGTATACCTCAGGGGATGCGGAGGCGTGCCTCAAGCTGCTTCGCGCCGTCGAGTTCAACGAGCCGGCGAGTATCCACGATGACGTCCGCGTGACGTTCTTTCCCGCGGGTCACCTGCTGGGCGCGGCGTTCGTTCGCGTCGAGACGCAGGAAGGCTCCGTGACCTTCAGCGGCGATCTTGGCCGGCCGGATGATCCGATCATGAATCCACCGCATGATCGCGTGGACGCCGATCATCTGGTCATCGAGTCGACCTATGGTGACAGCGTTCACCCGACTATCTACCCAGAACAGGAGCTGGAGTCATGGTTGGCTCCGGCGTGCGCTCGCGGAGCGGTGGTCGTCATTCCCGCCTTCGCCGTCGGTCGCACGCAAGCTCTGCTGTTGCTGATCGCGCGCCTCAAGGCGGGCGGGAAGATTCCGGACGTCCCGGTTTTCATGGATAGTCCAATGGCGATCGACGCCACCAGGATCTACCAACATCTTCACGCCGAGCATCGCCTCGACGATGAGGATTGCGCGCGCATGCACCGCACTGCGCAGGTCGTCTCGGCGTCAGAGGGCTCCAAAGCACTCGATCGAAGAGCCGGTCCGATGGTCATCCTGTCGGCGAGCGGCATGGCCACCGGCGGCCGCGTGCTGCACCACCTGAAGGCTTTCGCGGGCGATGAGCGCAACCTCATTCTGTTGAGCGGATTTCAGGCCGGCGGCACGCGTGGCGGCGCGCTCGCGGCCGGGGCAAAGTCGCTGCGAATTCATGGTCAGGAGGTGCTGGTGCGCGCGCAGGTGGGACAACTGCACGCCTCTTCAGCGCACGCCGATACGAACGAGCTCATCGCCTGGATGCGCTCTTCATCGTCGCCGCCGCGCAAGGTCTTCGTGACGCATGGAGAACCCGGTGCAAGCGACGCGTTGCGCCAGCGTATCGAGCGCGAACAGGGCTGGACGGTCGTAGTCCCCGAACACGGGTCGGTGCACGATCTGTCCGCGGCGGATTCACCGTGAGCGTGCCAGCGGCAACACCTCGCATGCGGCTGGTGCGCGCCTGGATCGACACCTATCAAGAGCCCGTGATCTACATGCACGCCGACTGCGCGGTATGCCGGTCCGAAGGATTCGACGCGCAGGCGCGCGTCTGGGTGGAAGTCGGCGACCGCAGCATCATCGCGACGCTGAATGTGGTCACCAACGGCGGCTGGCTGCAACCGGAGACCGCGGCGTTGTCCGAAGCGGCCTGGCAGCGGCTGAATCCGCAGCCGCACGAAATGGCCATGTTTCGGCACGCGGACACTCCCGACTCGGCCAGCGCGATCCGCTCAAAGGTGTATGGCGAGCCGCTTGGCCGCGAGGCCTATCGAGCGATCATGCGCGACGCCGTGGAAGGCACGTTGACGGACGTGGAAATCGCCTCATTCCTGACCGCGTGCGCCGCGCGCCCGCCGAGCGCCGCCGAGATTACCCACCTCACGCGGGCCATGGTGGACGTGGGCCAAAAGCTTCGTTGGGCGCCGGGCATCGTGCTCGACAAGCATTGCGTGGGCGGCCTGCCAGGCAATCGCACCACGCCCATCGTGGTCGCGATCGTCGCCGCCTGCGGCGGCCTCATTCCGAAAACCTCGTCGCGCGCCATCACCTCGCCTTCGGGAACGGCGGACGCGATGGAAACCCTCGCGCCTGTCGACCTCGATCTGGCGGCTATGCGCCGCGTCGTCGACCGCGAGGGAGGTTGTGTGGTCTGGGGCGGCACGGTCAACCTCAGCCCCGCCGACGATGTTCTCATTCGCGTCGAGCGCGCGCTCGACTTCGACAGCGACGCGCCGCTCATTGCCAGCGTCCTGTCCAAGAAGCTGGCCGCTGGCGCGACCCACGTGCTGCTCGACCTGCCGGTGGGTCCCACCGCAAAGATCCGCTCCGAGTCCGCCTCGCGGCAGTTAGGCGCCAAGCTGGCGGCGGTGGGCGAGGCGGTCGGACTCGAAGTGCGCGTGCGTCATTCCGATGGCAGACAACCGGTGGGTCGGGGAATAGGCCCCGCGCTCGAGGCGAGGGACGTGCTCGCAGTGCTGGCACGAGCGGGCGACGCATCGAAAGAACTGCGCGAGCGAGCGCTCAAACTGGCCGCGATCCTGCTCGAGCTGAATGGATTGTCGAGCGCGGACGCCGAGGCTCGTGCGCGTCAATCGCTCGACGACGGCAGCGCCGAGCGCAAGTTCGAGGCCATCTGCGAGGCGCAGGGCGGTCGGCGCGTTCCGCCCATGGCGGAACATACCGCGCCCATCGTTGCGAGCGAGGCTGGAGTCGTCACGGTCATCGACAACCGGCTCATCTCGC
>JBDTSV010000198.1:0-31274 GCA_039930985.1 Pseudomonadota bacterium | reverse complement strand
TGCGGCGCATGACGCCCATGTGGCCCGACATGCGCTTGCCCTGGAACACGCGGCCCGGGGTCTGGCGCTGGCCGATGGAGCCAGGAGTTCTGTGCGACACGGACACGCCGTGGGTCGCGTGGTGGCCGGAGAAGTTGTGACGCTTCATCGTGCCGGCGAAACCTTTGCCGATGGTGGTGCCGGTGACGTCGACGATGGCGCCGGCCGCGAAGATGCTCACTTTCACTTCGCTGCCCACGGTGAGGTCAGCAATCTCTTTTTCCGTGAGTCTGAATTCGACCAGCGACTTGCCGGGTTCCACATTCGCTTTCGCGTAGTGACCCGCGGCGGCCTTCGACAGCAGCTGCGGACGCTTCTTGCCGAATGACACCTGAATGGCGCGGTACCCGTCCTTGTCGACGGATTTCACCTGAGTGATGCGGTTCGGCAGTACTTCGATGACGGTAACCGGAACCGTCTCGCCCGCATCGGTAAAGATGCGGGTCATGCCAGCCTTGCGGCCGATAAGAGCAACGCTCATGTCTATCCTCTCGTTCCTGCAGGCGCTTCGATTGGCGCTTGCGGTGTAGCTAGGTCTAACGAGGGAACACTGGAGAGACGCGGCAGCAAGAATTTGCGCCGCGAAGCTCGAGTGGTCTTGGGTTTGGAGCTTCGAAGGCTCGCCCAACCTCGCCCGAATTCGCTGGAAATCAATCGCTTGAGACTTTGGGTCCCTAGCGAAGGGCGCGCAGTATATGCAGCGACCCAAAGCCCCGCAAGCGCAGCTTTGAGGGGCTGGCGCGCCATGGCGGCGTGCCTATGGCGAAGTGTGGTGCCTTATGTCAAATCAAGGGTTCAATACCCTATATATAAGTGGCGGCGGACCTGAAGGAACCCCCCGAAGTTTGTTGGTAGGGAGCCAATCCATGGATATTCCAACGATTTCCCGACTCGGGCTCGTCCTGATGGCCGTGATGCTGCCAGGCCCCGCGTTCAGCACCCCGCCGCCGCCAAGCAAGGCGGCGCTCGATCTGGTCGCGGCTACGCGCTTCGACGAGTTTGTCGCCGAAGCTGCGGCAGTCGGTGGCCGGAATCTCTTCACTCAAGGAAAGCTGACCCGCCAGCAATTCAACTGCGTGATCCTGCGGCCCGAAGACTGGACCCAGGACGTCGCACGTTTCTTCTCGGGGGCGCTGACCGAAGAAGAGCTTGCGATCGCGGCAGCCTACTTCCACACCAAGTCGGGCCAATCGCTCATGTCGGAGATCGCTCGCGAGCGCGATGCACGGCGACGTGGCGACACGAGTTTCAAACGCAAGCCACTCGGCGAATCACCCGATGCTGATGCCCAGGCCTTCGCCGAGACAACGGCGGCGAAAAAGTTCCTCTCTCAAGGACTGGGGAACAATGCGGGCCTGGAACAGCTGACCCGGATCCGCATCGAGGCTGAACTGCGGAAATGCGCTGGCGCCGAGCCGTCTGGTAGTTAGGTCGCGCCGGTTGCCAGAAGCACGACGACCGCGATCGCCAGGATCAACGACACTCCTTTCCAGAACACCACCGGATTGCGCTCGAGCAGCGGTGCGCGCGTCCTGCTGAGGTAGTCCTGGCTCGGATGACGCAGGTCGTACACGAATTCCGACAATTCTTCGTAGCGCCGCGCGGGGTCCGGATGCGTAGCCTTGCGCAGCACGTCGTCGATCCATGCCGGGATCTCGCGCTGGTCGTCGAGAACCGATTGATATTTCAACTGGCGCTGGGCGACGCGCGTACGCGACCTCGGAACTTCCGCGCCGAAAGGTAGTCGGCCAGACAACATCTGGTAGGCGATGACGCCCAGCGAGAACAAGTCCGAGCGCGGCGTGCCGCTCTCGCCGAGAAAGTATTCGGGCGCGGTGTACTGCAGCGTGCCTAACAGTTCGCTGCGTTCGAGCGGCGAATCGATCTCGGCAATTCCCGCCACGCGCGTGGCGCCGAAATCGATGATCTTGAGCGTACCGGCGGCGTCGATCATCACGTTCTGTGGACGCAGGTCCTGGTGCAGCATCTCGAGCCGATGAAACGCCAGCAAACCGTTGGCGATCTGCTCGATGAATCCGCGCACGGTTTCGACCGACGGTTTCGGATTGTCGATGAGCCACTGGTGCAGTGTCTGGCCGTCGACGAATTCGGTCACGGTATAGAGAAAGTTGCGTTTCCGCCCGCGGGCGGCCGCTTTGACCACGTGCGCGTTGTCGATGCGCTGGGCCACCCAGTCTTCCATGAGAAATCTTTCCACGTGCGCGGCGTCGCCCTGCAACTCGATGGACAGCGTCTTGATGACCACGGGCGCGGCGGCGTCCTCGAACCGCGCGAGATACACGTGGCTGCGGCTACTTGAGTGCAGTTCGCGCAGGATGGTGAATCCGTCGAAGGACATGCGGGCCACGAGAGCCGGCGGAAACGGCAGCTCGGTGAGCTGGCGATGAACCTCGTTGGCGCTCAGGTCTGGTACCGAATCGACGCGCACGATCAACGCCGTGAGGTTGTCACCACTGCCGCGATCGAAAGCTTCGCGCGCGATGCGGTTGGCGGCGGCATCGAGATCGCCGGCGTGCTCGCGGATGGCATTGATCATGACGCGTGCGTTCACGAATTCATGGACACCGTCGGTGGCGAACAGGAAGACGTCGCCCTGCTCCAGGCGCTGCGACTGATAGTCGAAGTCGAGCTGCGGTTGAATGCCGAGCGCCCGACTCAGATAACTCTGCTCGCTCGACACCTGGATGCGGTGGTCGTGCGTCAATTGCTCGAGCAGACCATCGCGCAGCCGGTAGATGCGCGCGTCGCCGGCGTGAAACAGGTGCGCCGTAGCCGATTTGAGCACCATCGCGCTCATCGTGCAGACGTAGCCGCGGTCCTTTTCATATCGAAAGGGACTCTGCTGGGTCTGCGCGTACAGCCAGGAGTTCACCGCCATCAGTACTTGCTGCGCGGACTTCTTCACCGACAAGGCCGGCGACGTGCAGTAGTAATCTTCGAGGAATACGCGGATCGCGGACTGGCTCGCCAGCTGGCTCACGCTGCTGCTGCTGATACCGTCGGCAAGCGCGATCGCAATGCCCTTGGCGGACAGCTGCGGCTCTTCCGGAATGCAGGCGCCGTGGAAATCCTGGTTGGATTCCTTTCGACCCTTGTCGGAGTACTGGCCGAGAGAGATTTTGAGCTGGCCGGACATGGGACGCGAAGTATAGGCAACCCCAGGCCAGACGAGGCCTGGGGTTGCCGGTCAGCGGATTTTACGCAACCGCTTTCAGCTGGCGCTTCGGGGCGGTCTTGATGTGGGTCGAGTACAGCGTGAGGCCGGTGAAAGCGAGGCCGCCCACGATATTGCCGACGATGGTCGGGATCTCGTTCCAGATGAAGTAGTCAGCCCAGTTGTAATGAGCGCCCATGAGGATGCCCGAGGGGAACAGGAACATGTTGACCACCGAGTGTTCGAAGGTCATCGCGAAGAACACCATGATGGGCATCCACATGGCGATCACCTTGCCGCCAACTGATGTCGAGATCATCGCACCCACCACGCCGGTGGAGACCATCCAGTTGCAGAGCATGGCGCGGACAAACAACGTGAGCATGCCGGCCATGCCGTGTTCCTTGTAGCCGATTGTGCGTGTTTCGCCGACGTGCGCGATGAACTGCCCGATCGGATTCGGATCTTGGGTAAACCCGAAAGTGAAGATCACCGACATCAGCACCGCCACCGTGAATGCACCGGCAAAGTTGCCGACGAACACCAGGCCCCAGTTGCGCAGCACGCCGCCCACGGTTACGCCCGGTCGCTTGTCGAGCAATGCCAGCGGCGCCAATACAAATACGCCGGTCACGAGATCGAAGCCGAGGAGATAGAGCATGCAGAAGCCGACCGGAAACAGCACGGCGCCAATGATGGGGAACCCTGTCTGCTGGGTCACCATCACGGCGAACACGGCCGCGAGCGCCAGGATCGCGCCGGCCATGAACGCGCGGATCAGCGTGTCGCGTGTCGACATGAATATCTTCGATTCACCGGCGTCGACCATTTTGGTGACGAATTCCGACGGAGCCAGGTAAGACATCGATCTTCTCCCTCTTTTTAGTTAGACACGATTACCAGATGAACTCGACCTGCGCCCACAGCTTGCTGGTGGTGCGCGCCGACGCCAGCAGCCCCTCCTGGTAGTCCGCGTACTTCAGCATCAGATTGAAGCGCTTGAGTTTCGCGGCGATCGACGCGTCCCACTCGCTGCCGTAGGCGGCCGAAATGCGTTCGGCGTTGTAGTCGTGATAGCTCACAATGAAGCCGAGTGTGTCGAGCACGCTCACGCCCTTGAGCGTAACGCTGGCGGTCGCGTACAGATCCTCGATGCCGTTGGGCGGCGTGGCCAGAAACTTGTCGGCCCAACCCTGAAACTTGTGCAGCGTGGCGAGTGGCGTGGTGAAACCCTTGACGCCGTTGCCTTCCATGATCTCCGTGCCGACACCGAGCCCGAACTGGCGGAAGGTGACGGTGAACTCGCCTGCCTTGTAGGCGAGATCGAAATCGAGCGGGTTGTCGGCGTAGTCGGTCTGGGTGGCATACGAAGCGGAATACGCCAGCTTGACCTTGCCCACCGGTTTCTCACCTGCGAATCGCAGACCGTAGGTCGACGAGGATTCGCGGATCGGGTTGATACCCGCCGGAATATTCAGGATCGGCTCGAAATCGAGTAGATAGCCAAAGGCGGTGATCTTGCCGATCTTCGTCTGGTAGGCGGCGTTGAGCAGCACGTTATCGCCTTGGTAGTCGCCCTGGCGCGAGTCGTCGCCGTAGATGCGATTGGCGCGATTGAAGTAGGTGGCGTCGAGCACCAGGTTGGCGACGGTGCGGTTCACGATGCGCAAAGCGTCGAAGGTCTGCTCGTTTTGGCGCCAGCCGACTGGCCCGACGAAGCGCTGATCATCGAGCGCGATGCGCTGACGGCCGAGAGTGATGGTGGTTCCGGGGAGGCTGGTATTGGTCAGCTGGACGCGGTTGATTTCGTACGCCTCAGGGTCGGCAACCACCGGATAGATCGCGTGAAATGGCACGGCGGGATCCGGGCGGTATTCATCCTTGATAGGAATGAGCGCTTCGCCCTCGAGCAGAAGCGAGGTATTCCACGCCTTGCCGGTTTCGAAACCGAGGCGGGCGCGCAATGTGAGGGCATGCGCGGATTCGGCAATTCCATCCTGATCGACTGTTTCGGTGCGCAGCCGCAGATCGATGATGGGCTTGGCTTCGCCAATCGCCCCCCGGACCGGGTCCAGTCCGTCCGCGTGAACGGCGCCAATGGCCATCAAGGTTCCGAGGGCAGCAAATCGCGAGCGTTTCCACATCGTCATCGAGAACTCCCAAAGCATGTTGTTAGGCAGCACGATTCCCCGCACCGTGCTCGTACTCTTCCAGAAAACTCAATAGCTCTTCTCTATAGGCGTAGTAGCGCGGATGCTCCAGCAGCATCTTGCGCGTGCGCGGCCGCGGCAGGTCGACCTGCATGACCTTGCCGATGCGGGCACGCGGGCCATTGGTCATCATGATTACCCGGTCGGCGACCAGGATGGCCTCATCCACGTCGTGGGTGACGCAGATGGCCGTGATCTTCGTGCGCTTGAGGATGTCCATGAGGACTTCCTGCAAGTCCCACCGGGTCAACGCATCGAGCATGCCGAAAGGCTCGTCGAGCAGCAGTAGCTTGGGCGACAACGCGAACGCGCGCGCGAGACCCACGCGCTGGCGCATGCCATTCGACATGTCGCGGGCAAGCTTGTCGAGCGAATCGGCAAGACCGACGCGCGTGAGGTAGTAGTCGACGATGTCGGAACGTTCGGCGTTGCTCGCGTGCGGGTACACCCGGTCCACGCCGAGCGCCACGTTTTGTCGCGCCGTGAGCCACGACAGGAGGTTCGGCGCCTGGAACACCACGCCGCGATCGGGCCCTGCACTCGTCACTTCACGCCCATCGAGCGTGATGCCGCCGTCGGATACATCGGTGAGCCCGGCACACATCGACAGCGCGGTGGACTTGCCGCAACCGGAGTGTCCGATGAGCGATACGCACTCGCCACGCTTGACGTCGAGCTGAAATCCTTCGACCACGGTCAGCGGCCCTTTCGGAGTCGGGTAGACCTTGTGAACGTTGTAGAACTCGACGTACTTGTCGGGATTGGACAGCGGCTTCGGCTTGTTGGCCGCGCGCACCGCCTTCGGCAGGAAGTCCGCGGAAGTGATCGGCACCACGTCGGGCAGCTTGAGCTCGCCGTCTGCGGGGACGGGCTTCTCGGCTTCGACGTCGAGCAGGTACTGGGTGATCGCCGCGCGCAGCTGGCGATACTGCGGATCGTGGTTCATGTCCTTGCGGTTGCGCGGCCTCGCAAGGTTCACGCGGAATTCAGGCCCAAGCGTGGCGCGCGGTCCGGGCGTCAGCGGAATGATGCGATCGGCGAGCAGCAGCGCTTCGTCCACGTCGTTGGTCACCAGCACGACGGTTTTCCTTTCCTCGCGCCAGATGGATTCGATTTCGTCCTGAAGCTTGGCGCGCGTGAGGGCGTCGAGCGCCGACAACGGCTCATCGAGCAGCAGGAACTCGGGATTGATCGCAAGCGCGCGCGCTACCGCCACGCGCTGACGCATTCCGCCCGACAGCTCCGCGGGGCGGCGGTCGGCGGCGTGGCCCAGCCCGACCATGCGAACATATTTCTCGGTGCGCTCGCGCCGTGTTTGTTTGCTCTCTTTGGCGAACACTGTGTCGACCGCCAGTGCCACGTTTTCGAACACCGTCAGCCACGGCATGAGCGAGTAGCTCTGGAAGACGACGCCGCGATCGGGGCCCGCGGCTCCGGCCGGCGCGCCGCGCAGACGGACCTCACCGGTATCGGGCTCGATGAGGCCGGCGAGAATCGACATGAGCGTGGTCTTGCCCGATCCGGAAAAGCCGATGAGCGCGACGAACTCGCCTTCCTCGATGGAAAGATTGATGTCGGTCAGCACCTCCGTGCCGCCATAGCTCTTCGAGACATCACGCAGCTCGAGATGACTCATCTCGTCGGTCCGTAGGTGAACGCGCTTTGCAGCGCCAGCATCACGCGGTCCAGCAGGAATCCGATGATGCCGATGGTGAACACCGCCACCATGATCCGGCTCAGCGATTCGGAACTGCCGTTCTGGAATTCGTCCCAGACGAATTTTCCGAGGCCCGGATTCTGCGCCAGCATTTCGGCCGCGATGAGCACCATCCAGCCCACCCCGAGCGACAGCCGCATGCCGGTGAAGATGTAGGGCAGCGCCGAAGGCAGCACGAGCTTCGTCAACTGCGTGGTGCGCTTGAGACGCAGTACGCGCGCCACGTTGAGCAGATCGCGATCGATCGAAGCCACGCCGACCGCGGTGTTGATGACCGTCGGCCACAGCGAACACAGCGTGACCGTCACGGCCGAGTTGATGAACGATTTGTCGAACAACGGATCGGCCGTCACGTAGACCGCGCTCACGATCATGGTGACGATGGGCAGCCACGCGAGCGGCGAGACCGGCTTGAACAGCTGGATCAGCGGATTGAACATCGCGTTGAAAGTCTTGCTCGCGCCGCAGAGGATGCCGAGCGGCACCGCGATGATGGTGGCCAGCAGGAATCCGGCGAACACCGTCTTCAGGCTGGTGAAGATCTGGTCGATGTAGGTGGGCTTGCCGGTGTACCGGCGGATAGTCATGTCGGTGGCGGGATCGGCGGCTAACTTCTCGGCATTGCGCTGGGCCTGGCGCTCGTAGAACGCCGAGGCCTTCTCACGCTGCACCTGATGATCTGCCCACAAAGCCTTCGTCTGTTCCCACACCGCGGTGGGACCGGGGATTTGTCCGAGACTGGTCTGAATGCCCTGCGACACCTGGCTCCATACCAGCAGGAACGCAGCGATCGCCACGACCGGCGCGCCGAGGTCCAGCCAGAGCTGGCGCACGTGCGCGCGCGGGTCTTCGCCGCGGCAGATGGAAACGATGGGCTTGAGGAACCCCAACCCCACCAGCGACAGGGCACGAATGACCGCGTCGATGCCGGCGTTGAGGCGCAGGAAGCGCGGCTTGCCCGGTGTCGAGCTGCCGGGTTTGGCGGGCGGCGGCGCTGTCGACGCGGCGCCCGCCGCCGGCTGCGCTTGCACGCTACTTGCCGACGACATTCCCGCCCTCGATCTTCTGCTGGCCCTTCAATCCCAGCGCCAGCTTCTCGATGTAGGCATTGGGCTTGCGGCCGTCGTACTCGATGCCGTCGATGAAGTCCTTGGTGGGCGCGCGAAATCCATCGCTGGCGAAATCGAAGTCCGCCGCATTCGCCTTCTTCTCCGCCACCAGCTCGCGGGCGGCCTCGATGAACACGTCGGGCCGATATACCTTCTTCGCCGTCTCCGTGTACCAGGCGTCCGGCTTGGCGTCGGCAATCTGGCCCCAGCGGCGCATCTGGGTGAGATACCAGATCGCGTCCGAGTAGAACGGGTAGTTAGCGTGGTACTTGAAGAACACGTTGAAGTCCGGCAGCGCACGCTTGTCGCCGCGGCCGTACTCGAACGTGCCGGTCATGCTGTTGGCGATCACGCGATAGTCGGCGCCGACGTATTCGGGCCGCGACAGGATCTGCGCAGCCTCCTTGCGATTCGCGCCGTCGTTCGCATCCAGCCAGATCGCGGCGCGCGTCAACGCCTTCACCAGAGCGATGTGCGTGCGCGGATTCTTGTCGGCAAACGCCTTGGTGACACCGAACACCTTCTCCGGATTGTTCTTCCAGATCTCGTAGTCGGTGATCACCGGTACGCCCACACCTTTGACGATGGCCTGCTGGTTCCACGGCTCGCCCACGCAATAGCCATTGATGGTTCCCGCTTCGAGCGTCGCCGGCATCTGCGGCGGCGGCGTCACGGAGATGAGGATGTCGGCGCGCGTCTGGCCGGTAACGTCGGACGGCGAGTAGAAGCCAGGGTTGATGCCACCGGACGCCAGCCAGTAACGCAACTCATAGTTGTGAGTGGACACGGGGAAAACCATGGCCATCTTGAACGACTTGCCGGCGACCTTGAATTTCTCGAGCGCGGGCTTGAGCGTCGCGGCGGAAATCGGGTGCACGGGTTTTCCCTGCGCATCATTGGCGATACCCGGCTTCATCAGGCCCCACACTTCGTTGGAGACCGTGATCGCGTTGCCGTTCAGGTCCATGCTGAAGCCGGTCACCACGTCGGCCTTGGTGCCGATGCCCACCGATGCGCCGAGCGGTTGTCCCGCGAGCATGTGCGCGCCGTCGAGTTCGCCGGTGATCACGCGATCGAGAATGACCTTCCAGTTGGCTTGTGGCTCGAGCGTGACGTACAAGCCTTCGTCTTCGAAAAACCCTTTCTCATAGGCGATGGCGAGCGGCGCCATGTCAGTGAGTTTGATGAAGCCCAGCTTGAGCTGCTCTTTCTCGGGACCTTTGCCGGCCGCTGACGCACTCATGGCGAAAGACATCGACGTAACAACGGTTGCAATAAGTCCCCTGAACACTACATGCGTCACTACTAACTTCCTCTCCCAAGCGCGGAAGACTCCCGCGAGGTGAGGTAAAGCAATCCGCATGCCATCGTTTTTTTGGGGTGCTTATTCGCAGCCGTGCCCCTGTTTGCCGTCGTCTGCACCGAAACGCGGCGGAGGGGTGCACCGCCTTGCGCAAACCGGTGCAAGCCTTAAGTGTTATTGTCCAACCCCGATGATCGACTGGAATCTGCAGGGCAAGACAATTGCCGTACCCGAAATGCGCGAGCTGGAAGTCTTCAGCTCCTTGCTCGAACGACGTGGCGCAAAAGTCCTCCGCTGCCCGCTGGTCACCATCTACGATTCCCCGCACAGCGCCCAGGTGCTCGCGTTCGCGGTGAAGCTGGCGGAAGGCGGCTTCGATGACTTCGTGCTGATCACGGGTGAAGGCCTCACGCGCATCCTGAGCTGCATCGACAGGTACGAGCCCGCGCTGCGCCCGCGTTTCGTCGAAGGTCTCAGGAATTTGCGCACCGTCACGCGCGGACCCAAGCCCGCGCGTGCGCTGCGCGCATTGGGGCTCAAGTCCGGAATCGAGGCGACCGAGCCCACCACCGACGGGGTGATCCGCTCGCTGTCGACGCAGACACTCGAAGGGCGGCGCATGGCCGTGCAGCTGTATGGCAACGATCCCAACCTCACGCTGATGCACTTCCTGCGCGAGCGCCAGGCGGTCGTCACCACCGTGGCGCCCTACGTCTATGGCAACGCCGCAGATGACACCACCGTGCACGCGCTGCTCGAACGCATGGCCGCGGGTGAAGTGGACGCCATCGCCTTCACCAGCAAGCTGCAGATCGAGCGGCTGGTGACGCAGCATCCCATCGCACTCGTGCGCCGCGCGCTGACGCGTACCAAGATCGCGGCCGTCGGCCCGATCGTGGCCGAAGCAATTCGCGCCGCGGGCTTCGAGGTGGCTTCGAGCCCCGAACATTCGTGGTTCATGAAGCCGCTGGTCGTGGCGCTCAGCGAGCAGCTAGGCGCGAAGAAAGACAAGGACCATTCCGGTCTCGCGTAAATGGGGACACTCCCCATTTCCTGGCAAAAGGGGTCGGGGCTCGTGTGTGAAGGGTCGAGCGACGTGCGAGGTGTGTAGCCCCGGCTGTGGGATGACGAAGACCTCGAGCCCCGCACCTGCTCGATCCGCTTGCTAGACTCGCCGCATGCCCACGATTCAGGATGCCCTCGAGCATCATCAGCAAGGTCGATTGGCCGAAGCGGAAGCCATCTACCTCCAGCTGCTGAAAACGCAGCCGAAAGATGCCGACGCTCTGCACTACCTCGGCGTCCTGCGCATGGCGTTGGGCCGCATCGATGAGGCCGTCGAGCTCACCAAGCGTTCGCTGACCCTCACCACGCGCAACCCCAATGCCTGGAACAACCTCGGCAACATGCTGCTGGCCGGCAACAACGAACAAGGTGCCGAGTTCGCCTACTCCACGGCCACGCAGCAGAAGCCGGACTTCGCTGAAGCCTGGTACAACCTCGCGAACCTGTTCCGGCGCGCGCACAAGCGCGATGATGCGGTACGCTGCTACCGCCGCGTGCTCGAGCTCAATCCGAAGTTCAGCGGAGCGTACGAAAATATCGCGATGCTGCTGCTGCGGGTCGGCAGACCCGATCTGACCGCCGACGTCTACCGCCGCTGGCTCGCGGTGGAACCTGACAACCCCATCGCGCGCCACATGGCCGCCGCCTATTCGAACTCGAGTACTCCCAAGCGCGCCGACGACGCCTACGTCGCGAAAGTCTTCGATCGATTCGCCGCCAACTTCGACGAGGCACTCGCCAACCTGCATTACACCGCGCCCGGCCTCTTGACCGCTGCGCTCGCGGAAGTCGTCACCTTCGCAGAGCGCCGACTCGCGGTTCTCGACGTGGGCTGCGGCACCGGCCTATGCGGCCCGCTGTTGCGTTCCAGCGCGCGGCAACTCGTCGGAGTCGACCTGTCGGCCGGCATGCTGGCCAAAGCGCGCGAGCGCCAGGTGTACGACGAGCTTCACGAATCCGAGCTCACCGCGTTCATGCGCGCGCATCCGGCCAGCTACGACGTGGTGATTTCCGCCGACACACTGGTGTACTTCGGCGCGCTCGAAGAAGCGATGATTGCCGCGGCCGCGGCGCTGAGACCCGGTGGCGTGCTCGCGTTCACCCTGGAGGCCGAGCCCGTCGGATCCCCTGAGAAATTCCGGCTGCACCAGAGCGGGCGATACTCACACTCCGCGGACTACGCGCGCGATTGCCTCGAGGGCGCCGGCCTTGCAGTGTTGCTGATCGAAGGCGGCATCCTGCGCCAGGAAGCTGGCGCCGATGTGCTCGGCCACGTGGTGCTCGCCAGAAAGCAACCCGCCGCCTAGCGCGTGAGCCGCACCGCCGCGCCGCCCGACGGCGCGATCTTGAGCTCGAGCGTGTCCGCCGACGTCACGTCGCGCTCGCCCTCGATCAGCGTGGTCGGTGTCGCACCATCCACCCAGACCTTCGCCTTGAACTTGCCTTCGCCCATAAACTTGAGCGGCAGTGAAATCTCATGCGGCTGCTCATTGCCCATGACACCGATGTACCAGTCCTTGCCCTTGCGGCGCGCCACCACTACGTAGTCGCCGATGTCGCCTGCGAGGAAGCGCGTCTCGTCCCACACCGTGGGCACCATCTTGATGAAATCGAACCCGGCCGCGTTCTCATAGACGTCCGGAGAATCCGCCACCATCTGGAACGGGCTCTCGTACACCACGAACATGCCGAGCCCGTGACCGCGCGTGGTCTGCACCTGCGGCGGCGAGTTCACCACTTCGAAATCCGCCGGCGTGTGATTGCGGAACCCACCCGGCGTGTAGTCCATGGGTCCTAACAACATGCGCGTGTAGGCCAGGCTTACATTGTGCGTGGCGGTCACACGCCGGCTCCACTTGTTGTACTCCGCACCCATGATGCCTTCCTGGGTGAGGTAGTTCGGATAGGTGCGGTTCAAGCCCGCGGGCGGATAGGCGCCGTGCATGTCCACCATGAGCTTGTGGTCGACAGCCTTGGCCATGAGCTTGTGGAAGTAGTCGACCATCTGCTGGTCGCTGCGGTCCATGAAGTCGACCTTGATGCCGGCAATGCCCCACTTCTGGTACTGCGCGAGCGCGGCATCCATCTGCCGATCGAGCAGCGCCCACTGCACCCACAACCACAGGCGCACATTATTCTTCGCGGCATAGGCCACGAGCGCCGGCATGTCGATATCGGCCTTCGTGTTCGTGACGTCGGCGCTGTCAGGCGCGCTGCCGCCACCGCCGGAATTCAGGCACCAGCCCTCGTCGATCATCATGTATTCGAAGCCCGACTTCGCGGCGAAGTCGATGTACTTCCTGATGGTCGGCATGTCAGTGCCACCCTTGTCCGGCGGCGGTAGATAGGGGCCGGACCACCAGTCCCAGGCGGTCTTGCCGGGCTTGATCCACGAGGTATCGAAAGTTGCCGGCGGATTGAGGTTGCCGATCAGATTGGACTCGATGAGCGACCCCAGCTTGTCGCCCAGCATGATCACGCGCCACGGCGAGCCCGTGCCGCTGGCGCCGACCGAGGCACGCGCGATCAGCGATTTGTCATCGAGGCGCCGCGAGATGCGCGCCTCCACGCCCGGCTTGCCGTCGCCCCTGCCCGCCAGGTACATGCCTCCGTAGTCGCGCAGGTCCGCCTCGGCGATCGCGAAAGCATTCGACGCCGTGCGGCACACCAGCGGCAGGTCATACAGGTTGTGTTCACGAATGCGGCTCGCCTTGACGGGATCGAACTCGCCCTCGTGGCTCGAATCCACGCGGCCGATGTTCAGGCCCGTGCAGTCGTAGTCGGCGGCGAAGGCGAATTCCGTGTCTTCGAACTTGACGCTGAGTGTGGCAATGCCGGCATCCGGCGGCACCGCGTAACGAAACGCCACGCCATCGTCGTACACGCGGAAAGTCCAGCGCAGCGAGGCGATGGCGCGCGAGCGCGGCATCACCGTGAGCTGCAGTTCGTTGAAGCGGTCGCGCGCCTCCGCCGTCTTGGTGGCGATCAGTTTCCGCACCTGGTTCACGCTGCGCGGATTCACCGTCCGCACGTCGACACTGCTGATATCTCCTTCGGCCACTCGCAGGCGCAAGCCGGACGGCGCGATCAGCGTCTCGCCGTTGCGCTCGATGGAATACACGAGCTGACCCGCCTCGTTCTGCACGATGCGCACCGAGATGCGGGTGTCGGGCGATCGCACCGTGACCGGGAGCTGTTGAGCGAACACCGGCGTGGCGAGCGAGGTGATCGCCGCGGCGACCAGGAACTGCTTTCTCATGGACCCTTCACCCAATCGACGAACACTTGCGGCCAGTGGGACACGGGCCCGCTGAGGCTGGCCCGCAGACCGAAGCCGTGCGGCACTCCATCATAGATGTGCAGCTCCGCGCGCACCTTGGCTTCGCGCAGCTTCAGATAGAGGTTGGTGATGCCGGCGATCACTTCCGGGCGATCGTCACCGCCGCAGAGCAGGAACATCGGCGGCGTATCGGCGGCGATCTTCAGATCGGGCCAGGTGCCGGGATAGATCAGCGCCGCGGCATCCAGTTTCGAGGACGCGCGATCGATGAGATCGATCGCGGCCGCGTCACCGGTGTCGGCGCGCGTCGCGGCCAGTGCCACCAGTTGCCCGCCAGCGGAGAAACCCATCGCGCCGATCTGCCGGGTATCGGCCGCCCACTCCGGGCGCGAACGCACGGTGCGAATCGCACGCTTGAGATCGTTGAGCGCATCACCCTCGATAGAGTATGTCGAGTTCGGCGCGCGCGCCAGCCGATACTCGAGCACGAAGGCGGCGAACCCGCGCTCGGCGAGAAAGCGCGCGACGTTGTGCCCTTCGTGGTCGGTCCACAGCTCGCGGTGACCGCCGCCCGGAACGACGATCACCGAGCTGCCGCGGTGCTTACCCTTGGGTAGATAGACAGTGAGCGAGGGCCGATGCACGTTGGAAACCACGTGATCGCCCTGTTCGGTGACGCGCACGGTCTCCTCGCCGCCGTTGGGCATGACGCCCGGCGCGCCCTCGGGCCACAGGAATATTTTCTGAGGTTGCGTGGCGCCGGCCACGGTGGCCGGATGCGCGCACAGAAGACTCAAGGCAAGCGCCGCGATGAAGGGCTGCAGTCTCACGGTATCCCCTCGGGAACAGTAGCCCGCGAACACTACCAGAAGGGTGCCAAGTCGAGTAATTTGGCACCCGTGAACAATCCCTGCACCGTCATCCGCTACGCGCTGGTGGCCATCGCGCTCTTGCAGAGCGCCGCGGCCGCACCGGCCGCCGCCGCCACGCCCGCGGCGCGCACGATCTATCTCGTTCGCCATGGCGCCTACGACGTCGACAGCACGCAGCGCAGCTCTGATGGCCCGGGGCTCGTCTCACTCGGCATTGCGCAGTCGCGCCTGATCGCCGCGCGATTTCGGGCACTGCCCCAGGCCCCCAAGGTCATCGTCGCCAGCAGCATGCGGCGCGCGCGCGAAACGGCGGCGGTGATCCACGAAACTCTTCCCGAGGCAAAGCTGGGCCTGTCCGACGGCTTGCGTGAATGCACACCACGAACTACCAGTGCCGCGAGTGCGCCCAACCAGGCCGTCCAACCTTGCGAGCGGCAACTCGATGCGGCCTTCGCCAACTTTTTCATACCGGCCGCGGGCGACGCCGAGACCGATGTGCTGGTCTGCCACGGCAACGTGATCCGCTATTTCGTCATGAAGGCGCTCGGGGTCGATACCACGCACTGGCTGCAGCTGACCGTGGGCCATGCCAGCCTCACCGTGATTCGCGTGGAACCCAACGGAGTCTTCCAGGTGCTGGCGGTGGGCGACGTGGGGCATCTGCCGGCGAACCTGCAGAGTGGCAACGGGGATCGCGATCCGCAGCTGATCGTGCCGTGATGGTCGAGCGACGGGGCCTATGCAGGCGCGAGTTCGCTTTCGCCGGGCCCTTCGATTGATTGTGAAGACAAGATTTGTGGCCGCCGCCATACGCGATGACGTCTTGAAGTAGTTAGAACGAAGGCTGGCGAAGAGTCCGGGTGAAACGGAGAGGCGGCTTCGTGCCTGGCGAACCCGCATGACCCGGCCCGCTCACTCGCACCTGCATAGGCCCCCGTCGCTCGATCGTTGCGGCACGCGCAGCGGCTTCGCTCTCTGGAGAAGAGTCAGGAGGCGCGTTCCGTGCGCCCCCGCGAAGACCGCGATTCGCGCGCCTCTCTTCCGGAGCGAACAGTGGGAAAACGGGACGCGGAACGACGCGGCGCTCCGGCGAGCGCACACGCACGAAGATGAGCGAGCGGGCCGGGTCATGCGGGTTCGCCAGGCACGAAGCCGCCTCTCCGTTTCATCTGGACTCTTTGCTAACTCTTCAGCCAACTGCACGAGGATGTCATCGCGTATGGCGGCGGCCACAAATCTTGTCTTCACAATCAATCGAAGGGCCCGGCGAAAGCGAGCTCATCTTCGTGCGTGTGTGCTCGCCGGAGCGCCTCCTACCTCCGCGTCCCCGTTTTCCTCACGTCACCAATGATCGCCTGAATCTCCGCCACGCACGAACCACAGTTGGTGCCGCACTTCAGCTGCTTGCCGATCTCAACCGGCGTTGCGCGGGCGCCAAGTTTGCGAGCGCAGTCGGCGATCGTCTTCGAGCCCACGCCAAAGCAGGAGCACACCACCGATCCCTGCTCGGCGCCTTCCAGCGCGCGGCCCGCCAGCAGGCTGGCGCGCACGGCCGCGTCGAGCTTGCGAGCCGCGAACAGGGACGCCAACCAGGCCCGCTCGGGCAACTCCGGGCGTCCGTCCACATAGATGCAACCCTGAAGCTGCCCATCGACGATCCACGCACCCCGGTAGAGGCGCCGCGCGGGATCGCGGTACTCGATCCAGTCGACATCGCTGCCGTCCGGCACTGCCAGCATTCGGCGTGCATCGTGCGGCCAATCGGGAAAAGAACGTCCGACGATCTCATAGCGCGTGAACTGCGCTCCCTGTACGCGCGCCCACCAGGCGGCATCAGGCGCCGGCAGCGCCTGGCGCGCGAGGATCACGCCATACCAGTCGGCGATGAAGGGCTCGATCGACACGGGGGTGTGCTTGAATTCCGGCTCGCCGGAGATCGGATCGACGACCGGGTTGACGAGGGCACCCACGCGGGCGTCAGAAGCGAAGGCGTCGGTCCAGTGGATAGGCGCGAACACGGCGCCGCTGCGCACGTCGGCACCCACGCGCACGCGTACCACCATCGAGCCCCAGCTCGACCGCAAGCGTGCGAGCTCGTCGGCACGCACCGCGAAGCGCAACGCGTCGGCTGCATTGACTTCCACGAACGGCTCCGCGATGTGCGCCGAGAGGCGCGCGGACTTTCCGGTGCGGGTCATCGTGTGCCAGTGATCGCGCACGCGTCCGGTGTTGAGCACCAGTGGAAATTCCTGCGTCGGCGGATTTGCGGGCAGCCGCGGCGCCAGCGGCAGAAAGCGCGCCCGGCCATCAGGATGCAGGAACTTGCCGTCCGCGAACATGGGGCCTTGTGCCGACTCGCGCGAATCGCGCATCGGCCAGGCAGCCGGCTCCCAGTTCTTGTATTCGGCGGCGGTGATGTTGGCCCAGGCGCCAAGGTCCAGGGCACGCCGGCCGTCATTGGCATGCGCGGTGAGCCGCGCGTGCTCGCGAAAGATCTCGTGCGGGGAAATGAAATCGAATCCTTCGAACCCCAAGGCGCGTGCCACGTCGCAGACGATGCGCCAGTCCGCGCGCGCCTCGCCCGGCGGCGGCAGAAATGCGCGCTGGCGCGAGATCGTGCGATCGGAATTGGTGACCGTGCCGTCCTTCTCGCCCCAGGCAAGCGCCGGCAACAACACATGCGCGAATGCCGCGGTGTCGGTGTTACCCACCACGTCGGTCACCACCACGAGCTCGCAACGTTCGAGCGCGGCCTTCACCTTGTCGGCATCCGGCAAGCTAACCACCGGGTTGGTGGCCATGATCCACACGGCCTTGATCTTGCCTTCGTGAATGCGGTCGAACATCTCGACCGCCTTGGGACCTTGTTTGCTGGCGATGGCCGGGCTGCGCCAGAAGCTTCGCACTGCCGCGCGGCCGGGTTCATCGTGCAGGTCGACGTGCGCGGCCAGCGTGTTGACGAAGCCGCCGACTTCCCGCCCGCCCATGGCGTTGGGTTGCCCGGTCAGCGAGAACGGCCCGGCGCCCGGCTTGCCGATGCGCCCCGTGGCGAGATGGCAGTTGATGATGGCGTTCACCTTGTCAGTGCCCGCGGAGCTTTGATTGACGCCCTGCGAGAACGCGGTAATGACCGCCGGCGTTTGCGCGAACATTTCGTAGAAGCAGCGAAGGTCGGCGATCTCAAGACCGCAGGCCTTCGCGGTCGCGGCAAGATCGCCCCCGCCGGCCCGCGCCGCCTCCAACGCCTCTTCCCAGCCCCGCGTGTTCGCCTCGACGTACGCCCTATCCACCTGACCGCTCTCGGCGAGGTACACCAGCAGACCGTTGAACAGGTGCACGTCAGTACCCGGCGCAAGCGGCAGGTGCAGATCGGCGAGCTGCGTGGTGGCGGTGCGGCGCGGGTCGAGCGCGACGATTTTCATGTTGGGACGCTGATCGCGCGCCGCCAGCATGCGCTGCAGGATGATGGGATGGCACCAGGCGGTGTTGGACCCGACCAGCACGATGAGATCGGCGCGCTCCAGATCGTCATAGCTCACCGGCACGACGTCTTCGCCGAATGCGCGCTTGTGCCCGGCGACCGCCGAGGCCATGCACAGCCGCGAATTGGTGTCGATGTTGGCCGTGCCCAGATAGCCCTTCATGAGCTTGTTGGCGACGTAGTAATCCTCGGTCAGCAACTGGCCGGAGACGTAGAACGCCACGGACTCGGGCCCGTACCTGCGGATGCAGTCGCGGAATCCATCCGCGACTGTGGCGATGGCCGTTTCCCAGCTGACCTGCGCGCCGCGCACCTGTGGATGCAGCAGCCGGTCTTCGAGACCCACCGTGTCACCGAGGGCGCTGCCCTTCACGCACAGCTTGCCGCGATTGGCCGGATGCGCCGGATCGCCGCGCACCTCGACTGGCGCGCCCTTGCGCAGGCTCGCCAGCACGCCGCAACCCACGCCGCAATACGGACAGGTGGTCCGCGTGGTTGAGGGTGCGTTCACTCGCTAGGCTGCGGCCGGCGAGTCGAACAGCAGCTGATCACGTATCGGACTGATGTCGGTCTGGTCTGCGATGAGGTCGCGCAGACGCGTCGCTTCGCTCACATCGCCAAACAACACGGCACCGCAAACCTTGTTGCCTTCGATGATCACGCGCTTGTAGACGCCCCGGCGCTTGTCCGAGAGCACCAGCGATTCGCGGTTGGGATGTTCGGAAAAATCGCCGGCGGAGAAGACTTCGATGCCGGAAACCTTGAGCTGCGTGGCATTGATGGCGCCGGAGAAGCGCGACACGCCGATTTCGGCGATGTGCTGCGCGCAGATGCGTGCCTGCTCCCACAGTGGTGCCACCAGGCCGAAGGTCTGGCGGCGGTGCTGCACGCACTCGCCCACCGCGTAGATAGCCGGATCGTAAGTCTGCAAGGTGTCGTCGACGAGGATGCCCCGGTCGCAGGCCAGGTAGGCGGCCTTGGCCAGATCGATGTTGGGCCGCACGCCCACGGCCATGACCACGAGGTCCGCGGCCACTTCGTCGCCGTTGGCGAATTTCACACCGGTAACGCGTTCGGTGCCGAGGATTTCCTGCGTCCTGGCGCTCATGCGGAATTCCATGCCGCGTTTTTCGAGTGCCGCCTTGAGCAAGGCGCCCGCGGGCGCGTCGAGCTGCCGCTCCATGAGCGTGTCGAGCAAATGCACGATGGTCACATGCATGCCGCGTAACGCCAGCCCATGCGCCGCTTCCAGACCCAGCAACCCGCCGCCAATGACCACGGCACGGCGCCCGGCGCCCGAGCGCTCCAGCATGCGGTTGACGTCATCGAGGTCGCGGAATGTGACCACTCCAGGAAGTTGTTTGCCGGGCAGCGGCAGCACGATGGGATCGGAACCCGTGGCGACGATCAGGCGGTCGTAGGAAACCACGGTGCCACTTTTGGAGCGCACTTCGCGCTTCTTGCGGTCGATCGCCACGATGGGATCGCCCGAATGCAGCGTGATGCCGCGACGCGTGTACCAGTTGGGCCGGTGCAGCATGATGTCGTCGGCCTGTTGCTCGCCCGACAGCACGGGCGACAGCAGGATACGGTTGTAGTTGCCGCGCGGCTCGGCGCCGAACACGCTGATCGAGAAGCGGTCGGCGATGCCGAGCTTGAGCAGTTCTTCTACCGCGCGCATGCCAGCCATGCCGTTGCCAGCCACCACCAGGCGCGTGCGCCGCACGGAGTCCGGCGCCTCGACGAACACGTGGCCGTCGGTGACCTTGGTGGAGTACGCGGTCACGTTGAAGGTCGGATCTTCGATGCAACGCCCGCTGGTGAGCGCGAAATGATTCTTGTAGATAGGCGATGCCACCACGCGCTCGCCCTGCAGGTTGCCGGTGAGCCCGCGGGACAACACGTTGGCGCGGCTCGACGGGTCGAAGTTGTCGAGCGCATACACACGGCCATGTACCTGGAATAGCGCAATTTGCCGCCCGCCGACGAGCGCGGCCACACCGCCACCTTCGACGAGATCCTCGAGCGCGCACACCTGATGCCAGCGTGCGTTGCTCACGCGGCCACCTCGGCGTCTGCCTTGGCGAGAGTCTGCGCGATCACGCGCTCGTCGGCGCTGGCCGGGCGAATCTGCCCGCGCTCTTCGACGAACACCACGTCGCGGTCGTTTTCCTCCGAGTTCACGAAATGACGGAAGCGCTTGAGCGTGGCGGGGTCTTCGATCGCGACTTTCCACTCACAGGCGTAGTTGGCGATGACGCGTGCCATGTCGGCTTCCAGCTCGGCGCCGATGCCGAGCGAGTCCTCACAAACCACCTTGCGAACATATTCGATGCCGCCCTCCAGGTTCTCGAGCCAGGTCGAGGTGCGCTGCAGACGGTCGGCCGTGCGGATATAGAACATGAGATAGCGGTCGATGAATCGCACCAGCGTGGCCGTATCGAGGTCGCGGGCCAGCAGGTCGCCGTGGCGCGGCTTCATGCCGCCGTTGCCGGAGACATAGAGATTCCAGCCGCCGTCGGTGGCGATGATGCCTACATCCTTGCTCTGCGCCTCGGCGCACTCGCGCGTGCAGCCAGACACGGCGAATTTGATCTTGTGAGGCGCGCGCAGACCTTTGTAGCGATTTTCGAGGTCGATCGCCAGACCGACGCTGTCCTGCACGCCATAGCGGCACCAGGTGGAACCCACGCAGCTCTTCACCGTGCGCAGCGCCTTGCCGTAGGCGTGACCCGATTCCATGCCGGCGTCGATGAGCTCGCGCCAGATGAGCGGCAACTGGTGCAGCTGAGCACCGAAGAGGTCGATGCGCTGGCCACCGGTGATCTTGGTGTACAACCCGTACTTTTTGGCGACCTCGCCAATGACGATGAGCTTGTCGGGCGTGATCTCTCCACCCGGCACCCGCGGGACAACGGAATACGTGCCGTCCTTCTGCATGTTGGCGAGGAAGTAGTCGTTCGTGTCCTGCAGCGGCGCGTGGCGCTTCTTGAGCACGAACTCGTTCCAGCACGACGCCATGATCGACGCCACCGCCGGCTTGCAGATGTCGCAACCGAGGCCGCGTCCGTGGCGTGCAAGCGTGTCTTCGAAGGATTTGATTTCGCCGATGCGCACCAGGTGAAACAACTGCTGGCGCGTGTAGGGAAAATGCTCGCACATCGACGTGTTGACGTTCACGCCGCGCTTCTTGAGCTCCGCATTGAGAATCTGCGTGACCAGCGGCGTGCAGCCGCCGCAGGTGGTGCCCGCCTTGGTCTTGGTCTTCAACGCACCGACCGTCGTGCAGCCCGCCTCGATGGCCGAACAGATGCCGCCCTTCGACACGTTGTTGCAGGAACAGACCTGTGCTGTCAAAGGCAGAGCAGCCAGTGCGTTGGTCGGGGGTGCACCCGCACTGGCCGCAGCTGCCGGAAACAACAGGGTCTCGGGATTTTCCGGAAGCGCCATGGCATTGCTGACGGTCTGATGCCACATCGAGTAGTCAGACGTGTCGCCCACCAGCACGGCACCGAGAAGCTTCTTGCCTTCGGCGTCGACAATGAGCTTCTTGTAGACCTCTTTGCGCTGATCGAAGAACGCGTACACGCGCGCGCCCGGCGTGGTGGCGTGCGCGTCGCCGATCGATCCGACTTCAACGCCCAGCAGCTTGAGCTTGGTGCTCATGTCGGCGCCGGCGAAAGGTTCGCTCTCGGTGCCGAGCACCGACGCCGCGGCGATGCGTGCCATCTGGTATCCCGGCGCCACGAGGCCGAACACGCGGCCGTCGAAGGCGGCGCATTCACCGATGGCATAAATGGATTCATCGGAGGTGCGGCACTCGCCGTTGATGGCGATGCCGCCACGCGGCGCCACGTCGAGGCCACAGGCACGCGCCAGTTCGTCGCGCGGCCGAATGCCGGCGGAGATCACGACCACGTCGGTTTCGAGCGAGCCGCCGTCGGCGAAGTGCATGCGGTGACGCGCCGACTCGCCATCGTCGATGCGGGTGGTGTTCTTTCCGGTGTGCACGGCAACGCCCAGCGCTTCGATGCGCGAACGCAGCAGGCCGCCGCCGCCCTCATCCACCTGCACGGCCATGAGTCTGGGGGCGAACTCCACCACGTTGGTGACGAGGCCGAGATCCTTGAGCGCCTTGGCGGCTTCGAGGCCTAACAGGCCGCCGCCGATGACGACGCCGCGCGTGGAATTCTTGCCGGCCTCGCTGATGGCTTCGAGATCTTCGATGGTGCGATAGACGAACACGCCGGGGCGTTCGCGGCCAGGGATCGGCGGCACGAACGGGCTCGAGCCCGTGGCGAGAATCAGGATGTCGTATTCGTATTCGGCGCCGCTTTTCGTGGTGACGCGCTTGTTGACGCGATCGATGGTGGCCACCGGATCGCCCGAATACAGCTCGATGCCGTTCTTGTCGAAGAACTCGCGCGTGGTGAGCGTCAGATCGGAGGCGCTCGAGCCGGAGAAGAATTTGGTGAGGTTGACGCGGTCGTAAGCGAGCCGCGGCTCTTCGGCGAGCATGGTGATCGCAAAGTCGCCTGCGGAATCCTGGGTGAGCGTCTCGAGGAAACGCTGACCGACCATGCCGTGGCCCACCACGACAATTCGTTTTGACATTGCGATCTGGCCCTCGTCCGACGAAGCAATGAACTAGCTAAGCAACCGCTATGCCATCGACGGAGGAGGACGATAGTTCGCAACCGGGGCCCCGGTTGCACGGGCGTGCTTCACTGCGGTGCAGAGGGTCCGATGCAGCGCCTCAGCAGCGGGCAGTTTCAGGGCCGCTTGATGCTGGACGGCATGACGGCAAAGTCGGAGGTTTTCTCGAGCAGGTTCATGGCGGCCAGCAACCCTGGCGGCGGCGCCACGAGTTTGCGCTCGTTCAGATCCAGCCAACCTCCCGCACTCGTGACGCGCGCGCTGAGCTTGCCATCGGGCCGGAACACTTCGTGACGAAGCAGAAATCGGCTGCCGTCCGCTGCCTGGCCCGCGAGTGCGTAAGTCACCGTGATTTCCTGCTGAAGCCCGACTTCCCTGAAGTACTCGACTTCATCTTTCATGACCACCGGGCCAATTCGAAGCCGCAGGAATTCATCGACCGGGAACCCATGTTCGATGAGAAACATCTGGCGCACGTCGGCGGCCTTGTCGAGATAAGCCGTGTTCTTCATGTGGGCGTTGAAGTCCATGTCCGCCCAGCCCGCGTAGAGTTTCTTCGAGTACATCAGCTCACCTCGATGGTGCCATTCCGATGCGCTTCGGATGGATGCGCGACTCGCACCAGGCGCCCGTTGTCCCTCAAGCGCTGAGTTGCCGACGCCCAGTCCGGCATCGACGCCTCGTCCTGAGTCCAGTGCGTGACACAGGCCTCATCGCACCAGCCCGCGAGCTTGGGCATCGCTTCACGATGAGGCGACGCCATGAGGAAAGCCTTCAGGCTCTTTTCATCGTCCCAGAGCGTCAACGTCCAGAACGCCAGGCCCCGCGTCTTGCGACTGACCAGGCCGCGGCATCCGGCGCTGCGCATCGCCTGCTTGCTGGAAGCGGCAGCGCGCAACGCAAACGGGAATAGATAGAAGAACGACCGCAGGTGCAATCGAGTGATGGAAACGACCGGCATGCTAGTTCTTGCCGGCGCCGAGCACCGCGATGCACTCCACTTCCACCAGCCCACCCAGCGCCAGGCCGTTGGCACCCAACGCGCTGCGCGCGGGAAAGCGGCCGTCGAAGAAAGTCTTGTAGACCTCGTTGAAATCGCCCCAGTTGGCGATGTCGCTGAGCATCACCGTGCACTTCACGAGATCGCGCAGCGTGTAGCCATGCGCCTCGAGCGTCGTCCTGATGTTGGTCATGACTTGAGTGGTCTGCTCCTTGATGCCACCGGCCACCAGGTTGCGGGTACCTGGCACGACACCCAGTTGCCCGGATAGATAGAGCGTGTTGTCGACGCGCACGGCTTCGGAGAACGGAAGGTTGGTCGCAACCACCTTGCCGGAGTTCAGGAACTGCACCGAGGGCTCTTTCGCCGATGCGGAGCAGAATACAAAGGCGCTGACGGCGCCGAGCAACAGAGGGTTCATTTTCATGGCGATTTATCCTGTGGAGTGTCTTGTCGCATATAGAGAAAGAGTGGCAGGCCGCACGAAACACCGACCAGACAGGTGGCGGCGATCGGCACCCAGAGTCGGCACGAACTGACTGTAGGGAATGACGGCGCCGACGATGGCGCAGGCGAGGTAGAAGCCTTTCATTTCGGCTTGTCCGCAATGTGCCAGAGCACACCGGAAGGATCGGTGAGGTACAGCACGCGAAGACCCCAGGGTTGCAGTGTCGGCGGCTTGGCCATGTACAAGTTGTACTTCTCCTTGAGCCCGCTACTGTTGATGTGCTCCCACCACGTATCGGCATTCTCCACCGTGAGACTCATCATGAAGTTTTCGCTGTGCTCCTTCACGTAAAACTTCTGCAGCAGGAATCGGTACTCGCCGATCTGCAGCTCGGCAGTCTGGTCATTGGCCCAAAGCTCTTTGAAACCCAGGTCGAGATAGAAGCGCCTGGAAAGATCGAAGTCTTTGGCGGGCACGAACGCCTTGAGGTCGAGAACCTTGCTCGTGTTCATTTGCGTGCTTCCGTTTCGAATCTCCACACCAATCCGTCTTCCGGATCGATGACTTCACCGACACGGAGAAAACCACTCTTCACCAGGACGCGAGTCGAGGCGTTCGGTTGCGGGAGCGTATGGGCTCTGACCACCCGCACCTGGCCGGACGCAAAGGCGTAGTCGACGAGGGCCTTGGCGGCCTCGGTCGCGTAACCCTTACCCCAGTGTTCGGGCGCGAGGCCATAAGCGATTTCGACCATCCCATCCGCGGGCGGCGCCTTGAACAGGCAGCTGCCGACCTCGACACCACTGTCGCGGTGCACGACCTTGAAGCCGTGCACCCACGGATCGGGGACCGTCGAGGCGTGATAGCGCGCCAGCCAGTCGGCGGAGAGCTGCGCCTTTTCGGCGGGACTCATCGCGTCGATCATCGCCGTGACGTCCGCGCGCGTCTGCGGTACCAGCCGCAGGTTTGCGGTATGCAGCACGTCTGGCACTGTCATCGTTGCGGTACCGGACGATCGAGATGAGGTGCCACCACCTCGCGGGTTTGCGCGCTCGTCACAACCGGCACGATCTCGCAAGTGACGCCGGCGCCGCGCCACTGCAGGATCCACTCCTGCAACAGCCTCAGGTCATCGCATTCCATGAGCTGAAAGCAGCGGCTGAAATTCGGCTCGACCCAGCTATCGATGTATTTGAGGCCGGTGGGAATCGCGCGGCCGCCATCGCGCACGCGCTGGTAGACAGGCACCATGTCGTTGTCGCGAAATTTTTCGATGACCATGAACAGCACGTCTATCCTCCCACGCCGTGAAAAACTTCCGCACTCACCACGAGACCGTCCAGCCCGAAGATGAAGTTCTCGGAGATGCGCTTGCTCTGTCCGTCGACGTTGGACACATAGATGACCGCGACTTCACGCGCGGCAGCATCCCAGACCACCCGATCGACCGTGAAGTGCAGAGAACCGATGCGCGCCAGCGCCGCGGCCCAGTACGCGCGTAGCGCGGCCTTGCCTTGCACCGTCGCGCTTCCGACCACGACGAGTGCCGTTGGGCTCGTGAAGGTGCAGTCGTCGCGAAAGTAGCCCAGCACTTGCTCGACATCCCGCCGGTTCCAGGCGGTAGCCCAGCTGCCCGCAAACACCAATGCTTCTTCCCGCGTCATCGAGCAGCCCTCAGACTTGTGTCGTGCTATGTGACGGGCGATGAGCACAACGCCCAGGCATACCAGCCCAATGGTAACCAGCACACCGGGCCAGGAAGCGGGCCAGTTCAGCGCGACCGGGACCAGTACAGCGACTCCCAGCGCGACGGAAAAGATGCCACACACGGCGGCCACCACGGATGCGCGGCTCGTGGGATGTTGATGACTGCGCCGCGCCATCGAAGATTCCTAGGATGCTTTGCTTTGGCCGATCCACAGCCGGTTGCCATCCGGATCGTCGAGCCGGAATTCGTTCATGCCGTAAAACGAGACTTCGAGTTCAGGAATGTCCACGCCGTTCTTTCGCAACTGTTGGTGATACTTCTCGACATTCTCGGGATATAGATAGATGACGGACTCGCGCGGAATGCCTGCGTGACGGTAAATCGATTGATCGAGCATGAGCCGGCACTCGTCAAAACGAATCATGGCCCAACCCCAATCGTTGTTTTTGTTCTCGACCTCGAATCCGAGCTTCTGATAGAACCCGACGCTCGCCGGCATGCTCTTCACGGGCAACATCGGAATGAGGCGATTCATTTTCATTGGTTAGCCGCCGTTTTCGACGCAACCAGGTAGGGCGCAATGTTTTTCATTGCTCGCTCGACGTAGGGCTCTTTCTCGCCGACCGGAGCCACGTAGTGCAGCGCCGAGCGCGCGGCCTCCTCACCTTCGGCGCGGGCGATGATCCAGGCCGCCAGATACTGCGCGGAAAGGCACCCGCCCGCGGTCGCCAGGTTTCCCGACGCGAAGAACGGCTGGTTCAACACCTCGACACCAGCCTCCTGAACCCAGGGCTTTGTCATGAGATCGGTGCAGGCAGGGACGCGGTCCAGCATCCCGAGCTTGGCGAGGATCAACGTGCCGGAACACTGCGCACCGATGAGCTGGCGCGCTGGATCGAGTTTCAAGGCCGACATGAGCGCGCCATCTTTGACGATCTCTCTCGTCCTGATACCGCTGCCGACGATGACCGCATCCGCGGAACCCAGGTCCGCGAGCGCGGATTGTGCGTGCACGACGACGCCGTTCATCGACGTGACCGTGGACTCGGGACAGCAGAGCGTTACGCGCCACTCCGGTTTTTTGACCCGGTTGAGTATGCCGAGCGCGACGATCGAGTCGAGTTCGTTGAAGCCCTGGAAGGTGAGGATGGCGATATGCATCGGGTCACGGAGTCAGGGATTGGTAGATGGAGAAGCAGTTACCGATGATGTGCATTGCGATCGGAACGTACAAAGATTTTGAATAGTATCGCGCCAGACCCAGCGCGATTCCATCGACGAAGATGAGCGCCAGCAACAACGGCGAATATTGAAGGTGGATGATCGCCCAGACCGCCGCCGTGAACGCAATGGCCCACGGAATTGCGACGCGCATTCGACGCAGCGCTGCCATGAGCAAACCACGGAAGGCGAGTTCCTCGGCGACCGGACCGAGAAATCCGATGGCGAGCACACGCAGCGCGATGATGGCCGCCGGATAGTCCGGCCAGTGCTTCGGCTGCAGATCCTCGATGGAACCGGTGAGGTGCTCTTCTAAGGCGATGAGGCAGATCCACGCAGCGAGGCACAGCGCCGCCACCCACATGGTCGGCGCCCTGAGTCCAAGTTCGTCCGCGAACGAGAGTTTCCTGCGCTTCGCCGCGATAAGCATCGCAATGATGGCCGCGCCCGGCAGGAGTACCTTGCTGAGTGTAGGTAGCCAGAGATCAGGCATCCGCGCTCCTTTGAATTGATTCGAGCATATCGCTTAATCGATCACCCAGACACTCAGGCGGGCTGCATTCGTTCCCGTTCGACCCAGGCCTCATCGAGGCGCCGCGCGGAGATCCGCGCGCGCGTACCTAGCTGCTGCGCGAACAGCGACACGCGGAACTCTTCGAGCATCCAGCGGAATTCGTCGTCACCCGGCGCCTTCAAGCCCCTCTCCGCCTTGACGCGTGCGCGATAGCGGGCCTCGATTGGCGCGATCTGCGCCGCAAGCTGGGCGTCGCGAGGCGAGTCACGCCCTAGCTTCTCGAGCCGCTGTTCGATGGCCTGCAGATAGCGCGGGAACTCGCGCAGCCGCTCCCACGGCGTGACCAGCAGATACCCGGCCGGCATGAGCCACGCGAGCTGGGCGCGGATGTCAGCGGCTGCTGGCGGCGGCGCCTTCGACAACGCGGTGTGAATTCGGCCCAACTGTTCGAGCGTTGCCTGCACAAGGCGCGAGATTTCCTGCGCCGGCACCCCGAGCCCACCGCGTTGTGCGGCGACGCGGGCATCGAACGCGGCGCTGCTGCGCAGTGGCTCGTGGCCCTCGATGAACGCCGTCATCACGACGCGGTCGAGCAGATCGTCACGCAGGTCGCGCCCGGCAACGAGATCCGGATTCAGAAGGGGATGTTTCCCGAGTCCGCGGTACAGGATTTCGCCCTGCACGTTGACGGCAAGGTCGCGACGGTACGATTTGAAGTCACGCGCCATCACCAGCCGGATGAGCCGCGTGCCACCTCGTTCGTGGCTCATGTGCGCCTCGGCCGGTGTCGCGAATACGCGCAGGCCGACCGTGCTGCCCTCATCGACCAGCGCCGGGAAGCCAATCTGCCCGCGGCCGCCCGCCGCCACCTCCTGCCGCTCCAACAGATCACCAAACACCCAGCTCGTCGCGCCGGCAGTCAGCTGCGATTGTTTTGCGTAATGCTGTTGCGATGCGCCGGCGTGTTTCTCGCGCAGTGCCGCCAGGCTGCGCGAGCGCGCGATCACTTTCTGCGCATCGTCGATCAGCAGGAAATTCATGCGCAGGTGTGGCGGCAACAGATCATCGCGGAACGCATCGCTTGGCACCTCGACGCCGCCGGTGCGCAGCAGCGCCTGCGCAAGTTGCGCGTGCAGCGAACCGCGACCGCGCTCGAGCAGCGGCAAAGCACGCGCCACCGCCTCCGGCACGGGCACGAAATGCACCCGCAGATTCTTCGGCAACGAACGCACCAGCGCCGTGACCTTCTCGTCGAGCAGGCCGGGCACCAGCCACTCGAAGGTTTCCGCGGGCAACTGGTTCAGCACGTGCAGCGGAATCAGTGCGGAGACACCGTCGTCCTCGTTGCCGGGCTCGAAGCGGTAACGGAGCTGCACCACGAGCGGCCCGGCGGAGAGATGGTCCGGAAAGCGCTCCGCGTCGAGCTCGGCTTCTCCGGGCGAAATATCCCGCTCCGTGAGCCACAGCAGCTTCGGATTCTTTGCTTCGGCCTCGCGGCGCCAGCGCTCGAAAGCCGCGCCCGTCGAGAGGCCAGCCGGCACGCGCGCGTCGAAGAACTCGTACAGCTGACTCTCGTCGCCCAACAGATCGACGCGACGCCCCTTCTGCTGCAGATACTCGGTGTCCTTCAACAGTTTGAGGTTGTGTTCGAGGAACGGCGCGCGCGAGTCGTATTCCATGTGCACCAGCGCGTGGCGGATGAACAGTTCGCGCGCGGCCTTCGGGTCTACCTGCTCGTAGGGCACGCGGCGGCCCGTGGACAAAGTGAGGCCGAACAGCGTCACGCGTTCGTAGATCGCTGCACGTGAAGCGCGGCGCTCCCAGTGCGGATCGTAGTGCTGCCGCTTGACCAGGTGCGCAGCCGCCTGCTCGATCCACGCGGTTTCGACGCGCGCGACATTGCGCGCGTAGACCTTCGTGGTTTCCACCTGCTCGGCGCTGACGATCCACGCGGGGCGCGTCTTGAACTGGCCCGATCCCGGATGGATGAACACCTTCGTGCCGTTAGCACCGAGGTATTCACCCTGCTCTTTTCGGAACGCGACTTGCGACAGGAGGCCGGCGAGCAGGGCGCGGTGGATAGACGCGTATTCCCCCGGCTTCGCATTGAGCTTGAGTGCAAGCTCGCCTTTCACGACCTCCATGACCTGTCCATGCACGTCGTGCCACTCGGTGAGGCGCAGGTAGGAAAGAAAGTTTTCCTTGCACCAGCCGCGCAGCTTGGCGCGCGAGAGTTGCGCGCGCTGTTCGGTGTACGCCCGCCACAGCTTCAGCAGTGACAGGAAGTCGGACTGCTCGTCGCGTAGCGGAGCATGTTTTTGATCGGCCTGCGTCTGCTTGTCCGCGGGCCGATCGCGCGGATCCGGCACCGAAAGCGCGGCGGCGATGATCGCCACTTCCTCGAGGCAATGCTCGGACGCCGCCGCAAGCAGCATTCGGCCGAGTCTCGGGTCCAGAGGTAGTTTGGCGAGCTTCCGGCCCGTGTCGGTGAGCTGGCCCTCTTCCGACAGCGCGCCCAGCTCCCGCAGAGTGCGCTGACCGTCGCGCACATAGCGGCCGTCCGGCGGCTCGACAAACGGAAACGCTTCGATGTCGCCCAGCTTCAGCGCGTGCATCTGCAGGATTACCGCGGCGAGGTTCGTACGCTGAATCTCAGGCTCCGTGAACGCGGGTCGTGCGGCGAAATCCTCTTCGGAATAAAGGCGAATCGCGATGCCCGGGCCGACACGTCCGCAGCGGCCGGAGCGCTGGTTGGCCGACGCCTGCGAAATCTTTTCGATGGGCAACCGCTGCAACCGGCTGCGATGGCTGTAGCGGCTGATGCGCGCGACCCCGGTGTCGATCACGGCGCGGATGCCCGGCACGGTGAGCGAGGTTTCGGCAACGTTGGTGGCCAGCACCACGCGCCGGCGTCCCGAAGGCCGGAACACGCGCTGTTGTTCTTCCTGGCCGAGCCGCGAGTACAGCGGCAGAATCTCGCAGCCATTCGGATGGTGCTTGCGCAGCGATTCGGCGGTCTCGCGAATTTCCCGCTCGCCACTCAGGAAAACCAGGATGTCGCCTGCCTGCTTGCTCCAGAGCTCGTCAACGGCTGCAAGGATCGCGTCTTGTTCACCCGAGGCGGTTTCGTCGTCTTCCTCGTCGAGCTCGACGGCACGATAGCGCAGTTCGACCGGATAGCTGCGACCGGAAACATTGATGATGGGGGCGTCAGTGAAATGCTTCGAGAAGCGCTCCGGATCGATCGTCGCCGAGGTGATGACCAACTTCAAATCCGGGCGCTTCGGCAGCAGCCACTTGAGATAGCCCAGCAGAAAGTCGATGTTCAGCGAGCGCTCGTGCGCCTCATCGATGATGATCGTGTCATACGCATCGAGGAAACGATCGCCCTGCGTTTCGGCCAGCAGGATGCCGTCGGTCATGAGCTTGATGAGCCCTTCCGGGCGGCTGTGATCCTGGAAACGCAGCTTGTAGCC
>JBDTSV010000197.1:0-47834 GCA_039930985.1 Pseudomonadota bacterium | reverse complement strand
TCGAAATCGGGGTTCAGCATTTCCAATCCTTCGACGGCGCTCAGGACGGAGATGGCCGGCGTGATCAGCGCATCACAATAGAACAGCGCCGCGCCCAGGACTCCGAGCGCCACCGCACGACGCGCCCAGGGCTCGGCATTGCCGAACTGCTGCTGCACCAGCGCGACCAGAGAGAGGATGCCGCCTTCACCGTGATTGTCGGCTCGCATGATCACCGCCAGGTACTTCACCGTGACGACGATGGCGAGGCTCCAGAAGATGAGAGACAGCAGTCCTAACACGATGGACGCATCGCCCGGCTGAAAGCCGGCCGCGCCCAGCGATTCCTTGAATGCGTAGAGGGGACTGGTGCCAATGTCGCCGAAGACCACGCCGATGGCGCCGATGGCTGCGGGTCCGAGAGCCTGCTGAGACTTCATAGTGAAGGCGCGCATTCTAGAGCCGGTGGCGCGGTAATTCGCGATTTTTCGGGTACCCTCGCGCGTATGCCCGCGGAATTACACGAAACTTCGCTCATTGCGCTGCTGGCGGTCGGCTTCGCACTTGCATTGTCGTCCGGCTGATGCTGTCGGCGGCCGAATCCGAAGCTCTGTGGCTGAGCGTGTCCATCGCGGCACGCAGTGTCGCTTTCAACCTGCCGTTCGCGATCCTGGTCGCCTGGCTGCTCACCCGCACGCGTTTCGCCGGCCGCACGCTGTTCGACGCGTTCGTGCATCTGCCGCTCGTGCTGCCGCCCGTGGTGGTGGGCTATCTGCTGCTCGTGTTGTTCGGTGTGCGCGGTCCGGTCGGCGGCTGGCTGCACCAGCATTTCGGCGTGCAGCTGGCCTTCACCAGCACGGGCGCTGCGCTCGCGACCGCCGTCATGTCGTTTCCGCTGGTGGTTCGCGCCATCCGGATTTCCCTGGAGAACGTCGATCGCGGACTCGAAGACGCGGCGCGCACGCTCGGCGCGGGCGCGGTAGATAGACTCGTCTCGGTCACGCTGCCACTGATTGCGCCGGGAATCCTGGCCGGCGCCGTCACCGCCTTCGCCGCCGGCCTCGGTGAATTCGGCGCGGTCATCACCTTCGCGGCCAATATTCCGGGTGAGACGCGCACGCTGCCGCTGGCGCTGTACACCGCACTGCAGACTCCCGACGGCGATGGGCTGGCCGCGAGGCTGGCCGTCATTTCGCTGTCGCTCGGCTTCGCCGGCCTGCTGGTTTCCGAATTCCTGAGCCGCGCCATGCGTCGCAGGCTGGGTCGCTGATGTTGCGCGTCGACCTTCGCAAGCGCCGCGGCGACTTCACGCTCGACGTGACCTTCAGCGCTCCCTCGCCCGGCGTCACTGCGCTGTTCGGACGTTCGGGCTGTGGCAAGTCCACGCTGATCTCCCTGATTGCTGGACTGCTGCCGCCCGATGGCGGGCAGGTGATCGTCGACGACGACGTGTTGTACGACGGCACCCGGCAGCTGTCGGTGGACGCGCGCCATCGGCGCATGGGCGTGGTGTTCCAGGATGCACGGCTGTTCCCGCATCTGTCGGTGCGCGCCAACCTCGAGTACGGTTCGCGGCGCGTGCCGCGCGGCGTGGTGCACAGCACCCGGTTCGACGACGCGGTGAGCCTGTTAGGCCTCGGCGGCCTCACCGAACGGCGACCGCATGAACTCTCGGGTGGCGAGAAGCAACGGGTGGCGCTGGGCCGCGCGCTGCTCTCGCAACCGCGGCTGCTGCTGCTTGACGAACCGCTGGCCTCGCTCGACCTGGCGCGGCGCGACGAGGTGCTGCCCTACCTCGAGCAGCTGCGCGACGCCTTCGCCATTCCCATCGTGTACGTGAGCCACCAGTTCGACGAGATATTGCGACTGGCGACGCGCGTCGTGCTGCTCGACGCGGGCCGCGTGCTCGCCGACGGTGACATCGCGAGCGTCAGCCGCGATGCGCGATTGCGCGAGATCGTCGGACCGGACTCGGTGGGCGCAGTAGTGGCCGGTCACGTGGAGCGCATCGACGCGGCCGGCCTCGCGATGGTGCGCGTGGGCGACGCCGAACTCACGGTTGAGCTCGACGGCGCGGTGTTAGGTCAGCGAATCCAGATCCAGGTGCTGGCGCGCGACGTGATCGTCGCTTCCGAGCTGCCGCGCGGGCTCTCGGTTCGCAACCGCGTCGCCGCGCGCGTGGTGTCGATCACGCCCGACGCCGGTCGTTCCGTGCTGGTCGAGCTCGATATAGGCCGCACCTCCACCTTGCTCGCGCGCATCACGGCGCGCGCCTCCGAGGAACTCATGTTGGCCGCCGATAAACAGGTGTGGGCGCTCATAAAGGCTGTCTCCCTGCGCGGGCACGCTTTCAGCGTGCCAACGCGTTGACGAGGGGAAGGTATTCGAAGGTTGCGCCGGCGCCGACGATGACGGCGAGCGATGCGAGCGCGAAGCCCAGGTTGCGGACCAATCGTTCAATGCACATGACTGCTCTCCAGGTCAGTTGAAACACGTGCGTATGCTGCTGGTCGCGGGCGCGACTAACAAATGTGATGCCTGAATGCGGCATCAGCAAAACTTATCCTTTGAAAGCGAGGCCTAGGCTTCGCGTGCTGCGGAACGGCGCACGGCTGGCTTCGAATCGGCGTCGGCGCGCTTTTCGAACAAGGAGTGAGGCTTCGGGAAGCTCTTCGCCATGTCGAAGAGCCAGTCTCGGAAGCGCTTGACCTTCGGCATGACCAGGTAGGGCTCCGGACACACGAAGAAATACGAAAACCGGAACGGCAGCAAAGCGTCTCCGGCGAGCACCACGCGACCCTGCTCGAGCGAACGCTGCACCAGCGACCAGCGCGCGAGCGCGAAGCCCACGCCTTCTTCGGCGGCCGCGATGACGCCTGCCGAGTCGTCGATGATCGGCGCCCGCGCCAGCCACTGACCTTCCTGGCCTTTTTCGATCCAGGCCTGCCACGGCTCATCCATGCTGCCGAGCAGCGGAAAATTCTGCAGGTCTTCCCCGCGCGGCACCGGGCCGTACTTCGCGAGCAGCGCCGGCGAGGAGATCGGGATCACCCATTCATCGAGCAGCTTCTCCACGTGGAGTCCCGGCCACTTGCCGAGACCCATGCGGATGCCGACATGCATCTCCGAACGTGAAAAATCCACCGGATCGCGCCCGGTGTGGAAACGAAGCTCGACGCCGGTCTCGAGCTTGTTGAAGCTGCTGATGCGCGGCAACAGCCAGCGTTGCAGGAACGACGACAGCAGCGTGATCTGCAATGGCCCTTCGGCCCGGTGCTGCTTGAGGTGCTGCATGGACGCTTCGAGTTCATCGAGCCCGCGCCGAACACCGGGCAGCAGCTGCTGCCCTTCGGGGGTGAGTTCGATGCGCCTTCCGGCCCTTTTGAACAGCTGCACCTGCAGATAGTCCTCGAGCGATTTCACCTGCTGGCTGACCGCCGCCGGGGTGACATGCAGGGCCTCGGCCGCATCCGCGAAAGACAGCCTGGAAGCCACGGCCTCGAAAACTCGCAGCGCATTCAGCGGCAGGCGGGCATAGGCGGCGGTCACGTCAGTTTTCCTTATGCGCGTTTCACTTAGCGCGTTTGTTCGGATCGGCACTCTAGCGCACATTGCGCCCATCGCAAGTTCATCCCTGGAGAGCGTCAATGAGCACCAAGAACCACATTCCCAGCACCGTCTCGGCCAGCCTCGATGCGCGGCTTGCGCCGTTCTGCGGCATTCCGCGGGCGAACACGCTCGAAGACCGCGACGTCGAAGGTGCGCGCGCTGTGGCGCCACGCCAGGAACGCCACCTGCGCCTCGGAATCGTCAACGACCTCAAACTACTGTTCGCCGCGTTGGGCGCGGGCGGGAACGCAGTGCCGCTCGGCGACAACGGCCGCACCGCGCGTCTTCTCTCCGAATACGCCGCTTCGCTTCGCCCGCAGTGAGCGCCGGGTTTTCATATGTCTAAAACCAAATCGACTGGGGGCGTAACCGCGCCGTTACCGGGCCTCGACTGACGGCATAACCCGCATATTCCTACTCTCTCCGGGCCTTGTGGCGCCCACGAATCCAGGAGAACGAGAGTGAACATCAAACGAGCGGCATTGCGTGCGTCCATCGCGGCACTGCTGCCTTTTGCGGGCACGGCAGTGGCGCAGACCGCGTCGCCGAGCCAGGCCGAGACGGCGGGAAATTCGAACGCCGATCTGCGGCGTGAGATCGAAGACCAGAAGCAGCGCCTGCTGATCCTCGAACGTAAACTCGAGATCCAGCAGGAAGCCGTGGCGGCTGCAGTGCCGACGACTCCGAAAGTCACCGCCACCGCCTCGCGCTTCCAGATCGGTTCGGCCGATGGCGCGAACTTCATCCGCTTGCGCGGAACGCTGCACGCCGACAACCGTGTGTACGGCGGCGACTCGGTTGCCGAAAGCGCGGACACTTTCATTCTGCGCCGCGTTCGTCCGACCCTCGAAGGCACGTTCGGCAACATCTTCGACTTCAAATTCATGCCGGACTTCGCCAGCGGCAAGACCGTGATTGTCGACGCCTACGTCGCGGCGCGATTCGCCCCCGCTACCGTGCTGACCGTCGGCAAGTTCAAACCCCCGGTCGGACTCGAGCGCCTGCAAAGCTCGGCCGATCTTCGCTTCATCGAACGTGCATTACCCACCAACCTTGTACCGAACCGCGATCTCGGCCTGCAGCTTTCGGGTGACTTCAAGGGTGGCGCCGTAAGCTACGCGCTCGGTTACTTCAACGGCGTGACGGACGGCAACAGCAGCGATGCTCTGGCCACGCCTGACGTCGAGTCGGACACTGAGGGTGACTACGCTGCGCGCCTGTTCTTCCAGCCGTTCGTCAACTCCGACAACTTCAATCTGCGCGGGCTCGGCTTCGGCGTCGGCACCACCTGGGTGGACGTCGATGGCAGTGCCGCCAACTCCGCCCTCGCCGCCTATCGCTCACCCGGCCAGCAAAGCGTATTCGCGTATCGCGCCAACACCGCGACCGGCGTCACGCCTAACAATGCGGCCTTCGCCGACGGGCAACGCCTGCGTCTCGCACCGCAGCTCTACTACTACCGCGGCAGTTTCGGCCTGTTGGGCGAATACACGACGGTCGAGCAGGACGTGTCGCGCACGGTCGGCGGCGTCACGCGGTCGGACTCGCTCACGCATTCGGCGTGGCAGGCGCAGTTCTCGTGGTTCATCACCGGCGAAGAGGAAACTTTCCGAGGCTTCACACCCGGCAGCACCTACCAGGTGGGCAAGCCGGGCTGGGGCGCTTTCGAACTCGTGGCTCGCGTGCATGAACTCGACATCGACGACGCCGCGTTCGCGGGTGGAGCGGATTCATTCGCCAATCCGCTCACCGCGGTCAGCAAGGCACAGGCTTACGGTATCGGCGTGAACTGGTACCCGTGGAACACAGTGAAGCTCTCACTCGACTACGAGAGCACCACCTTTGAAGGTGGCGCGGCGACCGGCGATCGCGCCGATGAGAAGGCCTTGCTCTCGCGTTTCGCCATCAACTTTTAAGCATTGGAGTAAACATGACCCCTTCGAACTGGCAACGTCGACTGCTCATCGCACTCGCCGCCTCGGTCTTCATCGGCGGCGCTGGCTCGGTCGCACAAGCCGCCGAAGTCACGCTGCTCAACGTTTCTTACGATCCGACGCGCGAGCTGTACACCGATTTCAACAAGTCGTTCGCCGAATACTGGAAGAAAAAGACCGGCGACACGGTGAAGATCAGTCAGTCGCATGGCGGTTCGGGCCGCCAGGCGCGCTCGGTCATCGATGGCCTCCAAGCCGACGTAGTCACGTTGGCGCTCGCCGCCGACGTGGATGCGATCGCGACCAACGGAAAACTACTGCCGCTGAATTGGGAAGAGCGCCTGCCGGACCATTCGGCCCCCTACACCTCGACCATCGTGTTTCTCGTTCGCAAGGGCAACCCGAAGAGCATCAAGGACTGGGGCGACTTGATCCGTCCGGGAATCGGTGTGATCACACCGAACCCGAAGACCTCCGGTGGTGCGCGCTGGAACTATCTCGCGGCCTGGTCCTGGGCGAAGAAACAGCCGGGCGGCAGCGACGCCACGGCGCGCGAGTTCGTGAAAGCGCTTTACAAGAACGTGCCCGTGCTCGATACCGGCGCGCGCCAGTCGACCACCACTTTCGCGCAGCGCGGCATCGGTGACGTCGCGATCTCCTGGGAAAACGAGGCCTGGCTCGCTACCAGGGAACTTGGTCCGGACAAGTTCGAGATCGTGATTCCGTCGATCAGCATCCTCGCCGAGCCCTCGGTGGCCGTGGTCGACAAAGTCGTGTTGCGCCATGGCACCCGCACGGTGGCCGAGGAGTATCTGAAATACCTGTACTCGCCCGAAGGCCAGGAAATTGCCGCGCGCAATTACTACCGCCCGCGCAATCCGCAGGTGGCCGCGAAACATGCGGAGCTCTTTCCCGAGCTCGAGCTCGTGACCATCAAGGACTTCGGCGGCTGGTCGAAAGCGCAGAAGGAACACTTCGCCGATGGCGGCGTGTTCGAACAGATCACCAGCCAGTGATCGGGTG
This sequence comes from Pseudomonadota bacterium, assembly GCA_039930985.1. Taxonomy (GTDB): domain Bacteria; phylum Pseudomonadota; class Gammaproteobacteria; order Steroidobacterales; family Steroidobacteraceae; genus CADEED01. The sequence goes on along the minus strand of JBDTSV010000197.1, from coordinate 41,289 downwards.
AGTCTGCAATCGCATCTGCAGTACACGATGGCTCGCATCTTTTTCCGTTGCACACCACCTGGGTGGGGTTTCGCCGCGGCGTGCTGCTGCGCGGATACATCTACGACTTCATGCAGATGCTCGCGCCGCACCTCACGCAGCGCCAGGCGCAGGCGGCCGAGAATGCCGACTCGCAGGAAGCCGTCGATCAGCAATTCGCGACGATAAAGATTCCGTTCCTGCGCTAGCTCATTGCTGGCGAACAGCCATCTGCGAGAAGACGCTGCTGTCGTACCAACGCGGTTTTTCCTTGCGGTTCGCGATGCGCACGGCAAGCCGCTTCACGTATTCCTCATAGGTACCGATCGCGGCGAGATCCACGGGCTGGTCGGCCGAATCCGTCACGCCGTGATAGCGCTCGGCCTGCCACTTCCGATCGAGCTCCGCTTCCTTCGAGTCCGCGAGGTAGCCAATCTTGGTGGCGAGCGACGGAATGCCGGCGCGAATGAAACTGTATTGATCGCTGCGGATGAAGCGATTGCGCTGCGGCTGCGGATCTGGCTGCACCTCGATGCGAAGCGCGCTGGCGACGGCACGCGCATCGTCGGCGAGATCCGATTCCTCGAGGCCGAACACCACCACCTGTTTCATGGGATATAGCGGCATGAACATGTCGGTGTTGAGATTCGCCACGATTTTGCGCGCCTGCGCCTGCGCATCCGCGACGTAGGCGCGCGAACCCAGGAGCCCGAGTTCCTCGCCGGTCACCGCGGCGAAGACGATGGATCGTCGCGGCGCCCTTTTCTTCGCCAGGTCGCGCGCGATCTGCAGCAGCACCGCGACACCCGACGCATTGTCCATGGCGCCGTTGTACAGCCGATCGCCCTCACCCACGGTCGCGACGCCGAGATGGTCGAGGTGCGCGGTCAGCACCACGAACTCATCGCGCAATTTCGCATCGGAGCCCGGGAGGATGCCGAGCACGTTGTCAGAGGAGAGATCGAAAATCTCGGCGTCGACGGTCGCGGACAGTCGCGCCGGCAGATCGAAATGCGGCAGCGGTTTTCTTTCCTTGAGTAACGCCAGCAGTTCATCGGCATTGCGGCCCGTACCTTCGAGCAGCTTGGCAAAGTGCGCGGGATTGAACATCACCCACAGGCGCATGCCGGCATACGGATCTTCGCCCCCCTTGAGCACCATGAATGGCTCGAGCCGGGCCAACGACGCGCGTTCCCAGGGAAGGTCCGTGCTGTGAGGATTCGGCATGAACAGCACGCCCACTGCCCCGGCCGCTTTGTAGACCTTCCAGCGTTCGGCCATCGAGCCGAAATGGGCACCGGCGGACCCCGGCACCGATGCGGGCACCGCGTTGAATGCGACGACGATCTTGCCGTGGAGATCGATGCCGTGAAGATCGTCGACGCCATACTGCGGCAGCACGAGCCCGTGGCCGACGAACACCAGCGGCGCATCGACATTTCGTTCGATATCGCCGCGCAGCGCGAATCCCGCGTCGTCGCCGAATTTCAGCGGGCGGTCCTCGCCCGAGACCACGAGTTTGAGCGCCGAATTCGCCTCGACGATCTGGCGCGACTGCAGCTGGACTTCCTGTAGATAGCCATTCGCGCCGCCCGGCTGCAGCCGTGCCTTGCCGAACGCTTCGGCGACAAATTTCGCTGCACGCCGGTAACCGGCGGATCCGGCCCGGCGCCCTTCCATGTTGTCGTCCGAGAGCACGCGCACGTCGTCCCAGCAGCGCGCGCCAACACGTTGCGCGCGCGCCGAGGCGTCCGCTGCGCCCGCCGAGGTCGACAGAAACGCCAACACCGCGACCACTGCAATCTTCAACGCCGCCGGGATCGTCATGAATTGCCTTCCATGCTGTGAATAATGCATGCCGCAAACCTAACATGAGGCGGCCGGCGGCGCGCCGTCGGCAGGCGTCAGGGTCCCGGTGCCGGGCCACGCTCGACTTCGACGGTGACGTGCGCGAGCTCTTCGTGGACGCACAGCGCACGCCGGAAGTAATCGCCACCCTCGCCCGAGGGCGTGGTGAGACTCAATACGACGGCGTACTTCTGACGACCCACGCGCCACACGTGCAGGTCAGTGATGCGAGCCGGGACTTCGCCGCGCTCGATGACGTAGCGGATTTCCGCCACTACCGGCGCATCCATTTCCGCATCAAGCAGGATACGTCCGGAGTCGCGCAGCAGTCCCCACGCCCACACCGACACCAGTGCCGCGCCCACCAGTCCCATCACCGGATCGAGCCAGGCCAAGCCCCACGCCAATCCACCCAGCAGCGCGACGATGGCGAACACCGAGGTCGCCGCGTCCGCGAGCACGTGCACGTACGCCGAACGCGCGTTCATGTCGAAGGGATGATCGTGCGTGTGTTCGTGACTCGCCTCTTGCGCATGATCGTGCGCGTGCGTACCGCGCAGCCAGAAGGCGCAAACCAGATTGACCGCGAGCCCGACCACGGCGATGACGATTGCCTGGGTGTAGTGAATTGTTTGGGGGCTCAGGAGCCGCTCGATCGACTGGTAGACCATCAACGTGGCGACCGCGAGCAATACGATGGCGCTGGTGTAGCCGCCGAGGACTTCCACCTTCCAGGTGCCGAAGGCATAGGCGCGATGGCGCGCCTGGCGGCGCGCATAGGCATAGGCAAAAGCGGAAAGGCCGAGCGCCACGCTGTGCGAGCTCATGTGCCAGCCGTCCGCCAGCACCGCCATCGATGAGTACCACCAGCCGCCGGCGATTTCGATCACCATCATGACCGACGTCAGCCAGAACGCGCGGCGGACGCTTCGTTCGGCCAATGGATTGCCCGCGTCGAATCGCGGCGACTGACAGTGGTGTTCGGAGTCGATCATGCCCCGGAAGCGTAACCGAGGCGGGGAGCCGGAAACATTCGGGTATCACAATGTGCTCCGGAACCGCGGGTTAGCATTGCGGCACCTTCTGGGGAATCGAGCCCGATTGAGTCACACGCCTGTGTCGTTTGCGGAGGCGACGCGTACCTGGGTGCGCGTCGGATTGCTGTCGTTCGGCGGACCTGCCGGACAGATCGCCGTCATGCACCGCATCCTGGTCGAGGAAAAGCGCTGGATTGACGAGCAGCGCTTCCTGCATGCATTGAGCTATTGCATGCTGTTGCCGGGACCCGAAGCCCAACAGCTCGCGACCTACATAGGATGGCTTCTGCACGGCACGCGCGGCGGTCTGACCGCGGGGCTGTTGTTCGTGTTGCCGGGCTTCATCGCCATCATGGCGCTGTCGATCGCCTATGTACTCTGGCAGCAGCATCCGCTCATGTTGGGCCTGTTCCTCGGGCTCAAGGCCGCGGTGATCGCGCTGGTCATCCAGGCGCTGCTGCGCATCGGCCAACGGGCGCTCAGGAGTGCCGCCGCGCGGTCGGTGGCGGTGCTGGCGTTCGTCGCCATTGCGCTCTTGCATCTGCCCTTCCCGCTCATCGTGCTCGGCGCCGGAGCGTTGGGATACCTGCGGGCACGTGCCGGCCGGGGTACATTCGCCACGCCGGAGGCCACAGCCGGTTCCGATGCAACCAGGCCGCCGATACCGGGCTCACCCTGGCGCACCGTCAAACTACTCGCACTGTGGCTGCCACTGTGGCTGGTCCCGGTCGGTCTGTGCGCATGGCTGCTCGGCCGCGAAAGTGTGTTCACGCAGCTCGGCGTGTTCTTCAGCAAGATGGCCGTGGTGACCTTCGGCGGCGCTTATGCCGTGCTCAGCTACGTGGCGCAGCAGGCGGCCGAGCGCTTCGCCTGGGTGACGCCAGCGCAGATGCTCGATGGACTCGGCCTGGCCGAGTCGACGCCTGGGCCCTTGATCATGGTGGTGCAGTTCGTTGGCTTTCTCGCCGCCTACCAAGTCGCGGGCAGCGAGCACCCGCTGCTTGCCGGCGTGCTCGGCGCCCTGCTCACCGTGTGGGTCACATTCGTGCCGTGTTTCCTGTGGATCTTTCTCGGCGCGCCTTACATCGAAGCGCTGCGCGGCAATGTCGCGCTCGGCAGCGCCCTCGCCGCCATCACCGCCGCGGTGGTCGGCGTGATCGCCAATCTGGCGCTGTGGTTCGCGTCGCATGTGCTGTTCGCGCGTGCCGGCGCGCACGGCTTGCCGGAGTTTGCCTCGCTGCGCCCGTGGCCGGCGCTGCTCACTGCCATCGCGCTCGGGCTGCTGTTCGCACTGAAATGGAACCTCGCACGCACGCTCGTGGCCTGCGCCGTCCTTGGCATGCTGTCCATCATGCTCGAATGACCCGGACGGCCAGCCTGTCGAGCTCGCAACACAGGTTCGCTAGTCTGGCGTTCGTTGCGGCAAATGAATCGCCGCCCGGAAGGTGGCGAAATCCTGCACGGCTCCGTGCAGCGGCGCGATGCGCTGAACATCGAGCTTCAATCGCTCGACGTTTCGATACAGATTGATCCACAGCGGATTGACCACGGCTGGTGGCGTGGCGCCCGGCGGCGCCGGTGTCCAGGCATCGGCTTCGATCAGGATCTTCTGCGCCGGCAGGTACACCAGCGCGAACGCGTCGTTGTGTCCGCTGCCTTCGATGCTGTGTATCTCGATGGGCCGTTGGTCGTCGGCGAGCACCATGCCGGTGGTGAAAGTCTCGAAGCGCGGCTGGCGCTTCGCGAGCGCCAGGCGATCGGGGTTGAGCTTGTGCGGCTGCTGCCAGGCGCGTGCGTAGTAGGCCGCGTTGCGCTCCTGCGTCACTATGGTGACGTTTTCCGCAACGTAGGTGCGCAGTCCACCCGCGTGATCGAAGTGCGCGTGCGTGTTGATGACACTCCGGATCTTTTTCGCCGGGAACAACTCGCGAACCTTGGCCATCACCGCGCGCGAGCGTTCTTCGTTGAGCGGCGCCTCGACGACCACCACACCGTCCTTCTGTTCGACGATGACGCTGTTGTGCGTACCGCCAGCGAAGAAGAAGACGCCGGGCGCGAGTTCGGTAACGTCCACGCCGCTCACGGACGGCGTCGGATTCGCCGCGACTTCGGCGGGCACGGGAAAGGGCACGGCAGTGTTGATGCGCACCGCAGTCACGCTGAGCTGATACCAGGGCAGACCCGCCACGAGACGCTCGATGCTGGTCGGAAAAGGCACACCATCGAAATCGCGGTACCCGGAGTATCGCCACTCGATTGGCGTGTCGCCGAGCACCGGCGAGTCCATGAACGTGCGCACATAGACAACTTCAGACTTTGAATTGATGACGCCCTCGTAGCGGTACTTCCCGCGATTGAAAATGACCCGCGCACCGTCTTTGGCGGTGGTCACCAACGCGTGGTTCGCGAGCGCGGCTTTGACGAAGCCCTGCGGCGAGGCCCAGATCTCGGCATTACGCTCGGCGAGATTCGCGGGAATGGCGGTCGGGCCGGGCGCCAGATTCCAGCTGACGCCGTTGATGGCGTACTGATCCATGGTCGCCTCGGCAAGGGGACGCTCACGGCCGGGTTCCTGCACCTGCACGCGGTGGTATTTGGCATGCACCGCCGCGCGTTGGTAGTCGAGCGTCGCCGCGTACCCGTCAACGGTGAACGGCGGCCACGGCAACTCCGGCGCAGGTGCCTGCGTGAACTGAAAATATTTCCCGCTCGCCTCGAATTCGAGACTCTCGACTGTCTGGACGTGAAGGATTTTGGCGGCGCGAATGAGACTGCGGTGCACTTCCGCGGCCGACCCTGACATTGGCAGCAGCAATCCCGCCGCGACGATCGCCGCGCCCGCCGTAACCTTCTTCATGATTCCCCCTGCGAAATTACTGATGCTTCATCGTCGGGCCGGGCGACACCTGGATGATGAGCTTGCCGCGCGTATGACCGGCGCGATTCTTGTCCCAGGCTTTCGAAGCGTCGGCCAGGGAAAAGGTCTCCTCGACGAACACTTTGAATTTTCCGGCATCGGCCAGCTCCACCACGCGCGCCAGCATTTCGGCGCTTGCGACGCCGGTCTCGCGATCGGGCCGTGCGCAACGAATTTTCGCCGCGGCGCAGGCTTCGGCGTTGGCGGGACCAACGATGGACACGAGCACGCCACCTTCACGGACGACACCTATCGATCGCGAGGTCGTATCGGCGTCGGCGGTATTCAGCACCAGGTCCGCATTCTTGACCACATCTTCGAACTTCTGGCTTTTGTAGTCGATGACCTGGTCCGCGCCGATCGAGCGCAGGAATTCATGATTGTTAGGCGAGGCAGTGCCGATGACGCGCGCACCAGCGGCCTTGGCGACCTGCACCGCGGCGGAACCCACGCCACCCGCCGCGCCGTGAATGAGCACGGTCTGGCCGCGAGCGATCTTGCCGGCTTCATGCAGTGCGCGATACGCGGTCTCGCCCGCGATGGGCAGCCCGGCGGCTTCTTCGAAAGACATCGCCTTCGGTTTGCGCGCGAGGCTGTTGACCGGAATGACGGCGTACTCGGCGTAGCTGCCGCTGCGCCACGCGAACCCCAGGACCTGATCGCCCACGGACCAGCCGGTGACGCCTTCGCCTAACGTGTCGATGGTTCCCGAGACATCGACTCCGGGCACCATGCCAAGACGCCGCGGCGCGGCTTTCCAATCGACAGGATTCACGCCGGCGGCGCGCACCTTGATGAGGACTTCGCCCACTCCCGGTTGCGGAACCGGCCGCGTTTGCACCGACAGCCTTCCGCTCTCACCGACTTCAGCCGCCTGCATTTTGTCCGGTGCAGCTTCGGCTCCCAGGCTCAAGAGGAGCGAAAGACCCACCAACCCGAGCTTTGAACACACGCAGTTACTCCTTATCTCTTACGGCCCCAGTCGCCATCGGGTAGACCGGTGAAGCGCCGGAAAGTGCGCGATCCTGTCACATTCGCGTTGCCGACATCGCCCGCGCCGAGTAACCGATTTCAAACCGTCGCGGAATCGACGCCGTGACCGGCGCCTCCGGATACTGCGCGCATGCAGGCCAAAGACCACGGAGCGGTGAGCGCCGCGATCCCGAATACCCCGGAAACGGAAACCCAGGTGCCGGCGCACGCCATAGCGATCGTCGGCGCCGAATTTTGCGGCACCACGCTGGCCATTCACCTGCTGCGCCAGGTGGCCTCGCTGGCCTCGTTCGCAAACCTCAGTATCTTCCTTGTCGATCCGCGTCCGGACCTCGGCGCGGGCGTCGCCTATGCCACGCGCGACTATCCCTACCCGCTCAACGTGGCTGCCCGGCAGATGTCTATCGACAGCGCCAACGCCGCTGACTTTCTGCAGTTCGTGCGCGGCCAGGGATCTCGTGCCGAAGCTGGCGACTATCTACCTCGGCAGGTGTACGGCGACTACGTCGCTCATCGGCGCATCGACAGCGTGCTGCTGGTCGGCAGCGGATTCACGATGATCGACGCGGCGCTTCGACTCGCCGCGATCCGTACGCTGGTTCGCGGCGGCGTACTCGAGTTGCACGCCGGACGCATCGTGGAAGTCACCGCGCTGGACGATGCCGTCGAGGTCATGTGGCGACCGCGCGGCGCGCAACGTCCCCGCGCCTGGCTGGTCGATCTCGTTATCAACTGCACCGGCCCCGAGAGCCGCATCGCGGCCAATGCCGATCCGCTGGTGCAATCGCTGCTGGCGAATGGCCTGGTGCGCGGTGACGCGCTCTCGCTCGGCCTCGATGTCACCGATGATGGCCGTGCGGTTTCGCGCGACGGCGCGCCGGTAGATAGGCTGTACTACCTCGGGCCGTGGCTGCGGGCGCGCGACTGGGAAGCCACCGCGGTTCCGGAACTGCGCGAACATGCGGCGCGCCTGGCGCGGCGGCTCAGCGCGGAAATCACCCCGAGCAGTGCCCAATCGGCCTGATTGCACTGGCAATTTGCCGGCGGATGTCCCGGGTCGCGCGTTAGCTGCTAGTCTCCGCTGCGAATTTTTCGCACGGGGTGAATCATGTCCGGACCAGAATTTCGTGCAGGTGTTGCGAGTATCGCCGTGCTGCTGGGGCTGGCCGCCTGCGCCAAGGGACCGACCAGCGAGGTTACCCTGCTCAACGCTTCGTATGATCCGACTCGCGAACTGTATGCCGACATGAACGTCGCATTCGCGCGGCATTGGAAGGAAACCACCGGTCAGGACGTGCACATCAACCAGTCGCACGGCGGCTCGGGTCGTCAGGCTCGCGCGGTCATCGACGGGTTGCCGGCCGACGTCGTGACGCTGGCGCTCGCCGGCGACATCGACACCATTGCGGCCCAGGGCAAATTGCTGCCACTCAACTGGGAGCAGCGCCTGCCGCACAACAGCGCGCCCTACGTTTCGACCATCGTCTTCCTGGTGCGCGCCGGGAATCCGAAAAAGATTCATGATTGGGGCGACCTCGTGCGCGACGGCGTGCAGGTGATCACACCGAACCCCAAGACTTCCGGTGGCGCACGCTGGAATTATCTTGCCGCCTGGGCCTGGGCCGAACGTCAGCCCGGAGGCAGCGAGGAAACCGCGCAGGAATTCGTCCGCCAGCTCTACACGCACGTGCCCGTGCTCGACACCGGCGCGCGCGGCGCACTCACCACGTTTGGCCAGCGCGGCATCGGCGACGTCGCCATTGCGTGGGAAAACGAAGCGCGCCTGGCGCTCAAAGAGCGAGGCAGCGGGCTATTCGAGATCGTCGTGCCGTCGATCAGCGTGCTGGCGGAGCCGTCGGTGGCGGTGGTCGACAAGGTGGTGTTGCGGCGCGGGACGCGTGCCGTCGCGCAGGCGTACCTCGAATTTCTCTACACGCCTGAGGGGCAGGAGATCGCCGCGAAGCATTTCTACCGCCCGCGAGACCCGGTGGTGGCGGCGAAATATGCCAGCCAGTTCGCCAGCGTGGAGCTGGTGACCATCGATCATTTCGGTGGCTGGAAGCTGGCGCAGAAGCAGCACTTCGTGAGCGGCGGAGTGTTCGACCAGATTACGACGGGCGCAAGGAACTAAGTTGAGCATGCCTGGCGGCAGCGCTGCTCCTATTCCACCACCAGCTTGTACCCCGACGGCGCCGCGGTCTGCAGCAACTGCGGGACCGCCGGATTCGCTTCGATCTTGTGTCGCAGCCGGTGCACCAGCTGCTTGAGCAGCTGCCGGTCTCCGGAACCGCGATGGCCCCACACCTGCACCAGCAGGCGGTCGGAATTCACCGCACGCCCCGCCTGGGCGAGCAGCATCTGCATGAGGCGCAATTCGAGTTTGGTGAGCGAGATCGGCTCGCCGTTGCCGACGCGCACCGTGTAGCCCTCGAGATCGAGCGTGACGCGCCCGGCCGATAACGGCGCGTGCGCGCGGTCGGCGCTGGCGCGCCGCAACAGCGCCTTGACGCGGGCTAACAAGGTCCTGGGACTGAAAGGCTTGGTGAGATAGTCGTCCGCGCCGAGATCGAGCGCCTTCACCAGGTCCTGTTCTTCGCCGCGCGCGGTGAGCATCATGACCGGCACGTCGCCGCGGGCGCGAATGGCCGTGCACACGTCGAATCCCGAGGTACCGGGCATGTTGATGTCGAGGACCACGAGGTCAGGCGTCTCGGCGTCGAAAGTGGCGAGCGCGGCATGTCCGTCGCTGGCCTTCACCACCAGGTACCCGGCATTGGACAGCGAGTAAGCCACCAGGCCTAACAAGTCGAGATCGTCGTCGGCAACCAGTATCTTCACGCGGCACGCTCTCGTTCGGGTTCGACGGGAAGCGTCAGCGTGAAGCGGGTCTGTCCTGCCGGAGTACGGCTCGCACTGATGCTGCCGCCGTGACGTTCGACGATCGACCGTGAGATCCACAGTCCCAGCCCCAGCCCGCCCGGCTCGGGCTCCTGCGATCCGCCACGTTTGAAACGCTCGAATATGCCAATCGTGTCGCCCTCGGGCAGTCCGGGACCTGAGTCCTCGACCCACGCACTGATGAGATTGCCGTCGAGGCGCGCACCGACGCGAATCGGCGTGGCCTCAGGGGCGAACTTGCTGGCGTTGGCGATGAGATTGACGAACACCTGCGTGAGGCGCGTGGCGTCACCCTGCAGCTCGAGGCCCTCGGGCACCTGCACTTCGAGCGGCTGCTGTCGCTGGCGCAGCAGCGCTTCGACCAGCACTCGCGCATCTTCCACCACGTCAGCCAGCTCGATGGTCTGGCGGCGCACGTCGACCTGCCCCGACTCGATGCGCACGCTCTCGAGCAGGTTGTCGATGAGGCGCGTGAGTCGCAGCGTGCCGCGCTCCAGCGAGAGGACCAGTTCTTCCAGTTTCTCCGGCGGACTCGACTTCAATCCTTCGCGCAACAACTCGATGGAAGCAAGCTGCGCCGCGAGCGGCGTGCGGAATTCGTGGCTGACATTGGCCAGCACCGTGTCACGCGCGCGGCGCACACCTTCGAGTTCGGTTTCATCGCGCAGCACCTGCACCTGCAGACCATTCACCACGCGCGAGCTGGTGATCACGGTCTGGCGGACGCCGGAGGTGGTCTGCAGCTGCTCCACTGCCTGCGCGCTGCCCGCCTGGCGCGCGCGCAGGATCGGGCAGGCCGTGGTGGCGCAGGGACGCGTGCCGTGCGGACCGCACGGCTTGAGCACGTCGCCGCAGAACTTGCCGATGGCATCCTTGGTTTCGATGCCTAACAAGCGCGCGGCCTGCGGATTCAGATAGCGAATGTTGCGCTCCTGGTCGACGGCGTACACGCCCTCGACCACGGCCTCGAGCACCACCTGCGCTTCCGCCTCCCGATGCCGCAACTCGGAATTGAGGTCGACCAGGTTGCGGCGCATGTCATCCATGGTGCGCGCGAGCTGGCCGATTTCGGCGGGACCTGCGGTCGGAATGGAGGTGGCGAAGTCGCCCTGCCCGAGGCGCACGGCGGCATCGGTCAGCGCTTCGGCGGGCCGGGTCACGCGCCAACCCAGCAGTACGCCCGCGACCAGCGCCAGCAGCGCGAACACGAACGCGGTGACGATCAGGCGCCACACGAGCGAGCTCACGGCGCGATCCGTTTCGGTGGCCGAAGAGCGTGTCTCGATCAGCGCGATGCCTTCACCGCTCGAGGAGAACACCGGAAAACTGGAGGCGTACATGCCGAGGCTGTCGATTCGCTGCACGGCGAACCGCCCGTCGGTGAGCGCTTGCGAGTGCAGCGAGGTGAATTCGTTGTCGGGTGTCGCGTTGAAGGCGCGGTAGTTGATGAGCCGCACCGGCAGCCCGCTGTGCTCCGACAATGTGTTCGCCAGCGAGTCGTCGAGCAGGTGTACCACCATCACGCTGAAGGAGGCGTACGGTCCCGGTAGTTTGGCCACCGCGCCGATCACCGAGAATTGCGTGCCAGCCGGCACCGCCATGAAGCGCTCGCCCTGCTCCTGGGCCACGGCAAACAACTGCGGCCAGGGAAGCTTCGCGCCGGTGGCGGCCACCACCTGCCCGCCGTCGAGAATTGCGCAGGCATCGAGTTCGCTGGTTTCGCAGAAGCGTCGCACGAACGGCGCGAGACCTTGGCGGCCAGGCTCGGCCACCAGCCGGCTGAGCGGCGGACGTTCGGCGAGCACACGCGCATAGGTCAGCGTGTCCTCGGCCATGCGCGTGATCTCTTGGCGCGCATTGGCGCCGGCGAGCTGCACGTGGATTTTCTGCTGGCTGTCGGCGAGACCGCGCAGCATGTCGATGGCAAAGAAGGAGATACCCGCGGCCACCAGCAGCACAATGGCCACGTTGCTGGCGGCAAGCCACCAACCGAGGCTGTTGCGCTTCATCGGCGCCGGTACTCCGAGCGCCCTTCGACGAGCGTCTTGATGACCAGCGTGATTACGGCGAGCAACGACAACATCGAGGCAACGGCGAAGGCGCCGACCATGTTGTATTCGTTGTACAGCGCCTCGATCTGCAGGGGCATGGTCATTGACAGGCTGCGGACATTGCCGGAGACCACCGAGACGGCGCCGAACTCACCCATCGCGCGTGCGTTGCAGAGGATGACGCCGTACAGGAGGCCCCAGCGGATGCGCGGCAGCGTAACACGGAAGAATGTTAACCAGCCGCCGGCACCGAGCGTGATGGCCGCCTCTTCCTCATCGTTGCCTAGCTGCTGCATGAGCGGAATGAGCTCCCGCGCCACATAAGGGAAGGTGACGAACATCGTCGCGAGGATGATGCCCGGCAGTGCATAGACGATGCTGATGTCGTGAGCCTGCAGCCAGGCGCCGAACCAGCCGTTCAGGCCGAACAGCAATACATAGATGAGTCCGGACACGACCGGCGACACCGCGAGCGGGAGGTCGATCATCGTGATGAGGAAGCTCTTGCCGCGGAATTCGAACTTGGCGATACACCACGCCGCCGTGATGCCGAAGACCGTGTTGAGCGGCACGACGATCGCAGCGACTGTCAGCGTCAGGCGAATCGACGCACGGGTGTCGGAATCGGCAAAGGCGTGAAAATATGTGCTCCAGCCCTTCTCCAGGGCCATCGCGAACACGGCCGCCAACGGTGCGGCCAGCAGCGCACCGAGGAACAACAGCGAGATCGAGATCAGCGCCCAGCGCACGAGAGTGGAGCCGGGGTTCCGGTATCCCGGGCGGCTCGCGAGTTCGGCGGCCAATTCTGCGCTGTTCGAGGGACCAGCCATCAGCGCGACACCATCATGCGTTTGCGGCCCCATACCTGCAGCAGGTTGATCGCGAACAGCATCACGAATGAAATCGTGAGCATCACGACGCCGAGCGCCGCGGCGCCCGCGTAGTCGAACTCCTCGAGCTTGATCACGATGAGATACGGGGTGATCTCCGTGTACCCGAACTTGTTGCCGGCGATGAAGATCACCGAACCGTACTCTCCCACCGCCCGCGCGAACGCCAGCGTGAAACCGGTGAGCAACGCGGGCATCACGGTGGGCACGATGATGCGGCGAAACACGTAGAGGCGCCCGGCGCCGAGCGTCTCCGCCGCGTCCTCCAGATCGCGCTGCACTTCCTGCAACGCCGGCTGCACGGTGCGCACCACGAATGGCATGGAGATGAGCGTCAGCGCCACCGTGATTCCGAGCGGCGTATAGGCGACGAAGATGCCATGCGCCTCGAGATACTTGCCGATCCAGCCGTTGGCCGAAAAGATCGTGGTCAGCGCGATGCCCGACACCGCGGTGGGCAGCGCGAACGGCATGTCGATGATGGCGTCGACCAGCCTTCGGCCCGGGAATTCGTAGCGCACCAACGTCCACGCCAGCGCGAAGCCGAAGACCATGTTCACGGTCGCGGCCACCATCGAAGCACCGAATGACAGCTTGTAGGACGCGATCGCGCGCGGACTGCCGATGACCTCGATGAATCGCGACCAGTCCATGCCGGCCGTCTTGAGCACCAGCGCCGACAATGGCAACAGCACGATGGCCGACAGGAAGAATGTGGTGAATCCGAGCGTGATCCCGAATCCGGGAATGACGTTGGGCTCACGCTGACCGACGCTCTTCATGCCGCGGTTCCGGAAACGACGTTGTCAGACGCGGCGCGCGACTCGGGCGGCCGATAGACGATGAGTACCGGCCAGCCGGGTTGCCCGGCTAACAAGCTGCGATACGCACTGCCCGCGTCGGTGATGTCGGTGATGCCCAGCACCAGCATCTGCGCGGCGCCGGCGGAGAGATTGCGCGTGAGTTCGGCGACGGTCTCACCCACGGCCAGTTCGGTGCGCATCTCCAGCCCGTGACTCTGCTGCGCCTCGGAGCGCGCATCCAGCAACGCGCGCATCGGTGCGGCACGGCCAGTGGCCGATCGTCCTTCCGGCACGATGCCGAGGTAAACCGCTTCTGCCGACACGTGCCGCAACAGGCTCGCGGCCACGGCCAGCGTGGCGCGGCGGGCGGCCTCATCGGTCCAGTGAATATAGACGCGCGTGGGGCTCGGCGCGTTCTTCGGCAGCACCAGCACTTCGGCGGCACCATGGCGCAACAACCATTCCACCGTGCGCGCGGCATCGCCGCCGCCGGCGATTGCCGCCACGCCCGAAAACGGCGCCGGCGATCCGGTCAATCCATCGATGGCGCGCAGGACTACGCGAGTTTTCATGCGTATCGACAGACTTTCAAGCAATGGCTCGTGCGCCAGCGCCGCGGCTTCCGCCTCGGTGGCTCCGCAGGCGAGGAAGCTCGACAGAGGCGTGGGCAGCACGTGCAGGCGGCGGGCGCCGATCGCGATCTGCGCGCCCTGCGAGAGCGGCAGCGCCCGGCGTTCGGGCTGCGTGCGGGTGATCTCCAGGCGGGCCTCGCCATTGCCCGACGGGCCTAACAACTGCGCCGCGCAGGGTTCGTCGAGCAGGCGGACGCGCAGGCGCTCCAGCGCGCCGGTGAACACGATCTCCTCGACCGCGCCGCGCGCGATGTAGTTCGACGAGAGGTCTTCACGCGCCGCGGCGATTTCCACTTCCTCGGGCCGCAGCACCGCGACCACTTCGTGTTCGCGCCCTACCTGCACCGGCTCGGCGCCCTCGGCGTTGACCGGGGTCGCTCCGAAACGAATGCCGTCGGCAGCCTGGCGCGCCAGCAGCAAGTTGGCGGCACCGAGGAACGTGGCGACGAAACGCGTCGCCGGCTGCGCATACAGATCGTGCGGCTGCCCCACTTCGAGCAGACGGCCGTGGTTCATGACACCAATGGTGTCGGCGAGCGCGAAGGCTTCCTCCTGGTCGTGCGTCACCAGTACAGTGGTGATGCCGAGTTCGCGCTGAACCGAACGAATCGTGCGCCTGAGTTCCTCGCGGATCTTTGCATCCAATGCGCCGAAAGGTTCGTCAAGCAATAGAACCTGGGGCTTGTGCGCGAGCGCCCGGGCGACGGCGACACGCTGCTGCTGGCCACCGGAGAGCTGGCCGGGCAGGCGTCCGTCCATGCCTTCGAGCGCCACGAGCTTGAGCAACTCCGAACGCCGCGCGCGACGCTCGGCTGCCTTCATGCGCCGCACGCGCAGCGCGAACTCGATGTTGTCGGCCACAGTCATGTGACGGAAGAGCGCGTAGTTCTGGAATACGAGGCCAACTCCGCGGTCGCGGGCGCGCACATGGGTCACGTCGCGGCCGTGCAGGGAAATGCGTCCATGATCGATGCCGGTGAGGCCGGCGATGGCGCGCAGCAGCGTGCTCTTGCCGCTGCCCGAGGGGCCGAGCAACACGAAGAATTCGCCCTCGCCCACCTCGATGGAAACGTCATTGACGACCGGCTGGTCCTGATACCGTTTGGTGACTTGGTCGAGTGCGATTGACATAGGCCGCGGCGTGGCTAAAAACCGGCGGTCATGCTACCAGCTTGAGGGTATGGGCTCCGGTATGGCGCCGGTTACAATCTGGTCACATCGAAGGTCGGACGGCACGGAACTAAACCCTGCAGGCGTACGACTAACGAGTACACTTTTTGCCCTCTTCCCTTCGAAAGAGATAACTGCATGGCAACCGAGAACGCGTCGCTTCCCCTGGAAAAGACCATTGCGGAGAAGCGTGCCGAACGGCCGCACTGGGTTCTGGACGACGCGGTCTACAGCATCAGCGCCTTGCTGCTCGCGGTCATCATCATCCACAGCATCTGGACCCTGGTCATCCGGCCGCGTGCCGCAGCGGTGTTGTCCCAGCGCGTGGTGGTCACCAACTCCGCCAACGTCAAGCAGCAGGTCCTGCAGCTACGTTCGGTCTACGTCATTCTCAAGGACTACGAGCAGGAAACCTGCGTCGTCCTCATGCTGTGGTCGCTGCTGCTGCTGGCTCGCCAGGCGCAAGACACACGCCTCGGCCGCAAACTGCTCGACCGTGAATACGTAAAGATCGGCGAGGCGCAGGTGGTGTTGCCCGAAGATGCGCGCGTCCATTCGCGGCCACTCGAATCGCTGCCGAAAGAGGAACAGATGCGATTCCTTCCACGCCTTTTGATGGTGGCCTACAACCGTTTCGGCGCCACCCGCAGCGTGCAGGACGCCGCGGAAGCCGTGCGCGACGAATGCGATTTCGAAACCGCGAGCATGGACACCAAACTGTCCATGGTCCGGTTCACGGCCTGGGCCATCCCGGCAGTGGGCTTCGTCGGAACCGTACGCGGCATTGGCGCGGCGCTTCAGGAAGCACAAGGCGCCATGGGGGGCGACATCTCCGGCGTCACCATGGGTCTCGGCGTCACTTTCAACGCCACGCTCACCGCGCTCATCTGCTGCATCATCGTCATGTTCTGGATGCACCAGTTGCAACAGTTCCAGGATCGCCTGGTGCTCGACTGCCGCACCTACGTCGACCGCCAGCTGTTGCGCAAGCTGCGGGTGGTTTCGAAATAAATCCCGCGCACGCGAGTGCGCACGCTCGTCTGGTTTCGCGGCAAGGATCTGCGCACGGCCGATCACGCGCCGCTGCGCGCCGCGGCCCGATCGGCCGCGAAGGAGAACGGCGAGGTCATTCCGCTGTTCGTGCTCGATGAACACTTCTTCCGCCCCGAAGCCGCGCAACGCACTCCGTTCCGCATCCAGTTCCTGCTCGAGTCAGTGGCATCACTCGCTGCGAATCTCGATCACCTGGGCTCGAAACTGATCGTCGTCGCCGGCCGCGGCATCGAGCAGGTACCGGCGCTCGCGGAGCGGTGGAAAGTGGATCGCGTCGTGGCCCAGAGCTGGGTCGCGCCGCTCGGTCGCGAACGCGATCGCAAGATCGGCAAAGCACTGCGCGTTCCGCTGCAACTGTTCGACACCGAAACGCTGTGCCCGCCAGGCACGCTGCGCACCGGTGCCGGCGATCCCTACTCCGTGTTCACCGCCTTCGCGCGGGCGTTCGTGCGCGACATCCGCGTCGAGCCCGCATCTCCCGCTCCGCGCGGGCTGCCACCGCTGCCGGCTGATGTGAAAACCCGCGGCGTCGAGCTGCCTTCGCTCGAGTCCCTGGGGCTGGCCCACAATCCACGGGCGCAGGCCGGCGGCGAGCGCAATGCCCGCACCCGGCTCACGCAATGGTTGTCGCGCGAGGCGAAGGATTACGACGAGCTGCGCAATCGCATGGACCTGCCTGGCACGAGCCGGCTCTCGGCGGATCTCAAATTCGGGACGCTGTCGGTGCGCACCGCGTGGAACGCGGTGGACCGGCGCTTGCGCGAGCTCTCACCCGATGCGCTGCGCGTCTATCAGAACGAGTTGCTATGGCGCGAGTTCGCGCACAGCACTCTCTTCGACCGGCCACAGCTGTTAGAGAAACCCTTCCGCCCGGAGTGGCGGGATTTTCCCTGGCGCCGCGATGAGGACGGCTGGCTTGCCTGGGTGGGAGGACGCACCGGTTACCCGGTCGTCGATGCGGCCGCGCGCCAATTGCTGGCCACGGGTTTCGTACACAATCGCGCGCGCATGGTGGCGGCGAGCTTCCTCGCCAAGCACTTGCTGATCGACTTCCGCCAGGGGGAGGCTCACTACTTCGACCTGCTTACCGACGGTGACTGGGCCAACAATGACGCCGGCTGGCAATGGTCGGCGGGGTGCGGGTGCGACGCGCAACCCTGGTTCCGCGTCTTCAACCCGGTGACGCAGGGAGAGAAGTTCGATCCCGAGGGCAACTACGTGCGCGAGTGGGTGCCCGAACTCGCGCTGATGCCCGCCAAACACATTCACTCGCCTTGGGCCGCGCCGCAAGCGGTCCTGGCCGCCGCGGGCGTGCGGCTCGGGGTGAACTACCCGAGGCCCATCGTCGAACATGATTATGCCCGCAAGCGATTTCTCGAGACGGCGAAGAAACACCTGGGTTGAACGGGTAAGATTCGCGCCGTGAAATCGCTGCGCTCAATCCGCCTCCGCGCCCATCTGCTGCCACTGGTGCTGTTTGCACTCGCTCTGCGCGTGCTGCTTCCCGCCGATGCCATGGCGGGCGCCGGGATGAGCGTGACTTCGTCGATGTGCTCGGTGTCCGCTTCGCGCAGCGAAGTCGTCTCGATTCCAGGCGAAGAGCCGGCGCGGCAGCATTGCGAGCAGTGTTTCGCGCCGCCAATGGCCGGGCCGTCCGAGCTGCCGCAAATCGCCGGGCTGGTTCGCGCGGTGTTGCCGCAGCCGCGAGCGCTCGGCTCACAGATCCCGGAACAACCTCTCGCCCGCGCGCAGTCGGCGCGCGCTCCCCCGCAAGGCTGACAACCCCCAAGGTTCCGCCGAGGAACCATTCGTCAGTCTCGTGCGACTCGCGCCTCGGGCGCGCAGTTGCGTTCACGCGCAGGGAATCACCATGCTTCGCTTTCTTTTCACGCTGCCAGCGCTCGTCGCGATGGCTGGAGCGGCTTGCGCGGAACCCGCTTCCGATTCTCTGATCTTCGGCCATGCCTGGTCGCGCCCCACGGCCGAAGGCATGCCAACCGGCGTCGCCTATCTATCCATCACCAATCGCGGTCCAAAGGAGGAGACGCTGATCGGCGCGCGTACGCCGGCGGCGGCACGCGTGGAATTTCACCGCACCTCGATCGACCAGGGCATGGCGCGCATGCGCCCGGCCGGCGAACTCCTGATCGCACCCAACGCGACGCTCACGGCGGCGCCAGGCGGCCTTCACCTGATGCTGGTGGATCTCAAAGCTCCGCTTGAGGTGGGTGAAACCATACCGCTGATCCTGCAATTCAAAGTGGCCGGCATCGTCACCGTGTTGCTGCACGTCGAGCGGGAAGGTGTCACCCATGAGTAGTTGGACACGCCTGCTGTGGCTGTCAGCAACCGTGTCGGCGGCGCCGGTGCTGGCGGACGATCCGGACGACGACACGCCGACGCGCACGCTCGGCACGGTGACCGTCAATGCGATTCGGCCCTCCTCGCTGCCAACACAGATCCCCACCACCATCGAAAGCATCACCGGTGCGGATGTCGCCAGCGCGATCAACGCCACCGACAGCGAAGACGCGCTGAAATACGCTGGCGCGCCTCGGACGGCTCAATCGCCGACGCCAGCAGTACGCTGACCTTCGCCGAACGCACCGAGACCCACGTTTCTCCGAAGGCGGCACTCGCGTTTCAGCTCACGCCGGCGTGGGTGCTGAAGACCTCGGTTGGCCGGGCGCTGCGGATGCCGACGGTTTCCGAACTCTACCAAGGCTCGATCGCGGTGAATGTCATCGTGAACAACGACCCGAACCTGCAGCCCGTAAAATCCTGGACCGGTGAACTCACCGCGGAACGCGATCTCGGCAACGGCCTGATGCGCGCTACCTACTTCCGCGAGGACACGCGTGATGCGCTCTATTCACAAACCAATGTCACGGTGATCCCGAACATCACCAACATCCAGAACGTGGACCACATCCGCACGCAAGGCCTGGAGATGGCTTACCAGGCCGATGATGTGTTCACGGGCGGGGTCGACCTCTCCGCCAGTCTCACTTACGCGCGTTCGCGCGTCGTTGCGAATGTGAATTTTCCGGAAAGCGTCGGCAAGTGGCAGCCGCGCGTGCCGGAGTGGCGCGCCAACGCACTGGCGAGTTATCGGGTCGGCGAGCGGTGGACCGCTTCGCTCGGTGCGCGCTACAGCGGCCGTCAGTACAACATGCTCGACAATTCGGATCCGAACGCCTTCACCTACACCGGCACCAGCAGTTTCCTGGTGTTCGACGCGCGCGTGCGTTACCAGATTGGTCGACGCTGGACGGCATCGCTCGGCATCGACAACCTTGGCGACCAGGAATACTGGGCATTTCATCCCTACACTCAGCGCACGTTCGCGGCCGAGCTCGCCGCGAACTTCTGAGCGCCGGACACTAGTCCGGCATCTTCTGGCCGCGTGTTTCGATGACCCAGTGGAGCAGCAGCAGACCTGCGATGGGCACGAAGCCGATCATGAACAGCGTGCGCAGGAAGACGGCCGGGTCTCCACCGGCATTTTCCACGACCGTGCCCACGGCGAACACACCGCCAGCGGTGATGACCCGGCCGATGTTGTAGCAGAACCCCGCACCGGTGGATCGCAGACGCGTTGGGTAAAGCTCGGGTAGATAGAACGGGAAGGCGCCGAAAATGCCGAACACGCTGAGCCCTATGAAGAACCACATGTACAGGCGGGTTTGCGACGGCAGATCGAGGCCGAATGTGAGCATCACGGCGAGCGCGCTCGCACAGAAGTAGATCGCGAACAGCTTGCGACGCCCGAGGAGTTTCGCGATCGGGATCGTGAGCAGCGTGCCGATGAGGCCGCCCCAGTTGAAGGAATACAACCCGACTTTGATCCAGTTCTGCTTCAGCGCTGCGGTAGCTGCGGGATCGAGGCCGCGCGCGACTGCCTCCGCGCCCGCCAGTGCGTTGGCCAGCACCTGCAGAAAGGCATTGCAGCTCCACCAGGTGATCAGCGCCACCAGCGTCACGATCAGAGCGCTCGCGGTGCGTGCTCGCATGCCCGGCGCGAAAATTTCGCGGACCCGTGCGGGTGCCGCGTGCGCCGTCGCCGACGCCCAGCGCTCCGGCTCGCGTACGAAAGCGCGCACGACGAATGCCACTGCTGCCGGCACCAGGCCGAACATCAGGACGTATCGCCACGACGACGCCGGGTCGTGCGCGAACCAGTCGCCCGCGACTTCCGAGTTGACGAACGTCGCGAGGAACAGGCCGAGCGGCGCCGAGGTGTACAGCAGCGCGCCGGCCTCGACGCGTTTGTCCTCGGGGACTACTTCCGCGACCATCGCTGAACCTGCAGCCCACTCGCCGCCTATCCCCAGGCTCGCGACAATCCGGAAAATGATGAGCTGCCACATCTCGGTGACGAAGGCGCACGAGGCAGTGCCGACCGCGTACAGCACCATCGTGATCATGAGCACGCGCTTTCGGCCGAAACGATCCGCGATCGGACCGAACAACACGCCCCCCGCTGCCCAGCCGAGCAGCAGCAGAGCATTGAGGATGGCGGTCCAGTGCGGGACCGCGGCCTTCGCGGCGGCGCCACCGATCTCCAGGCCTAACAAGGTGGGTATGGCGTTGGGCGCCACGAAGTTGAACAGCAGGCCGTCGAAGATATCGAAGCCCCAGCCGAGCCAGGCCGCGAAGAACACCGTCCACTGGTAGCGCGTGAGTTTGATCATGGCGCGCGAGTGTAAATGGGGACACTCCCCATTTCCTAGCAAAAGGGGCCGCACCTCGTGCCTCGCGATGCCATGGGACCCTGCAAAACGAAGCAATCACGAACGATTTCCAGCTCGGGTGATCAGACCGCGCGGGATACCTTGGCGAGCATGCCCCGACCTCCCCGCATGGTGTTTGCCAACCAGTGCTATCACATTCTCAATCGCGCCAATCTTCGGGCGGGAATCTTTCACGAACCGGCGGACTACGCAGCATTCACGGCGTTGATGGTGCGCGCACAAGGTAAGGTAAATCTGCCGATCCTGGCAGCATGCCTCATGCCCAACCACGTGCACCTTGTTGTTCGGCCAACGGCAAACAATGACATCGCGCGCTGGACTCGATGGCTGTTCACTACGCACGTGCGGCACTATCACGAGAAGTACGGTACCAACGGTCGACTTTGGCAGGGCCGATACAAGGCGTTCCTGATTCAGGACGACCACTATCTGCTCACGGTGCTGCGCTACGTCGAGCGAAACGCGCAACGGGCAAAGCTGGTCGCCCGCGCCGAGGAATGGCGATGGGGCAGTCTGCACTGGCGATCGGCGCGCATTGCACCCATCTCGCTCAGCGCGCCGCCGCTTGATTTGCCGAAGTACTGGTCGGAGTTCGTCAACCAGCCGCAGACTGCGGCTGAAGTCGAGGCAATTCGAACCAGCGTGAATCGTCAGCGACCGTTCGGCGATCCGGATTGGGTTGAACGGCGGGCCCAAGAAGCAGGACTGGGGCAATCGCTGATGAATGTGGGCCGGCCCAGAAAATCCAGGTGCGGCCCCATTTACTAGGAAATGGGGAGTGTCCCCATTTACGCGTGTTTGAACATGATCGGGATGCCGGACGGCGTCGTGAACGTCTTGGGAGCGGTGAACGGGCGCTCGCGGCCTCCGGGCGCGCGATCCGCGACCGCAGCGAGGACATCATGGAGCGGACCGGGTCTGCCGAGCGCGTAACCCTGACCAAACTGGATGCCGAGCGAGGCTAGCCGGTCACGCACAGTGTTCGATTCGACGTACTCGGCCACGGTGGTGATGCCCATCGCATCCGCCAGCTGCACGATGGCGCGCACCAGGGCCTGTGAGCGCGGGTTGGTCAGCACGTCGACCACATACGAGCCGTCGAGTTTGATGGTGTTGATCTCGAGATTCTTGAGATAGGCCAGCGAGCTCACACCGGTGCCGAAGTCATCGAGCGCAAAGCGCACACCGTGGCTGCTGAGCCGGCGAATGAACTGCTGCACTTGAGCCATGTTCGCCGCGGCGGCCGCTTCGGTGATTTCGAACACCAGGCAGGTGCCGTCGATGCCGTGCTTGGCCATCGAAGCCAGCAACCATTCGAGGAAATCCGGATCCGATAGCGTCGGACCCGACAGGTTGATCGACACGCGCAGCGGACCCGCTGACGAGGTGTTCCTGCTCAGTTGCTCGAATGCGCGCTCGCACACGGCGCGATCGATCTCCGGCAATATCTGGTAACGCGTCGCCGCCGACATGAAGTCGGCCGCTTCGACGATGTTGCCTTTCGCGTCGATGATGCGCACCAGCAGCTCGTAAGTGGTCGGCAGACTGCGGTTGATCAACGGCGTGATGGGCTGCGCGAACACGACGATGCGATCCAGGCGCAACGCTTCGCGGACGCTGCCGATGAGACCGATCTCATCGTGGCGGCGGATCATGCTCTGATCGGTGTCCTGGTAGACCTCGACGCGACCGCGGCCCCGATCCTTCGCGGTCTTGCAGGCGATCTCGGCCTCGGCGATGCGATGATCGAGGTGCAGGTCGGAGGCGGCGGTCGAGACCGCGCCCCACGACATGGAAACCGGGTGGTTAGGCTCTTTCTGCGCGACCAGTCCGGTGCTCACTTCCCTGCAGATGTTGTCGGCCAGCAAACGCGCCTGCGCCAGATTCATGTGCGGCAGAAAGACGGTGAAGCGATCGCCGGACAGGCGGCAGGCGAAACTCTCGGCGCCCACCAGTGCGCGACGGATGACGACACCACAGCGCGCGATCACGCGATCACCGTCGGAAAAGCCAGCGAGATCGTTGATCACGTGCAGGCGATCGATGTCCCCGTACAGCATGGACACCATGGCGCCGGGCAGCGCATTGCGTTGCCAGGAATCCACGCGCGTCTTGAATCCGCTCCATGACAGCAAGCCCGTCAACGGGTCGAGATCCTGGGTGGCGTTGCGCGCCAGCAGTCGCGCGAATCGCGCCAGGCGGCGCACGGTGAACTCGTCGAAGCTCGGTTCTTCCGGGCGGTTGAAAATGATGAGGGCACCGGCCGGGCCGCCGCGCGCGATCAACGGCACCGCGATCAGCTTGCAGGCGATCTGCCCGCCGCTCGCGTGCTTGAGTTTGTTAGTGGCCACCGGCTTGCGCGTGTCGATGGCGCGGCGCGCGAGCTCGTCGCCGACGATGGAAAGTTGTTCGCGTGCAAACGCGAAATCGGCCTCCGAACGGCCCCAGACTGCGCGCGACTCTTCACGCGGGAAGACCGCGGTGGCGGCGGTGCAACCCAGACGCAGGCATACGGCACGCAAAACGCTTTCGGTGCTCCGTTCGGGCATCGCGCCCGCTTCGAGCGATTTCATTTCTGCCGACTTCACCGGATTCTCCACTGCTGTTGTTCTGATTTTTGCCGCCGTAGCGAAGTGAAGACTAGACGAGAGCCTTAGGACGAAAGCCCACGCAAGTCTCAGGTTTTCGGCCGTTCGGGGCCCCGGATTGTCAGGCGCGGGATTATGAGAAGCCGTGCCGCAAGTTATGTCACCACCGCAGGGGGTGGCGAAACCTGCCTCAGCCCTGGTCGGCGATCCCGCGGAACCGCCCGGTGGCGGAGTACTCGACCTGTGCCGTCGCGTTCCCGGCGAGCAGGCTGCGGCGCCTGGTGACGGCGGCTTCCAGTATCTCTTCGACCGGCATGGCCTTGCCGAACGAGTATCCCTGCCCGGTCTTGCAACCGAGCTCTAACAACGTGTCGCACTGCACGTCATGTTCGATGCCTTCGGCCACCGTATCGAGGCCGAGCGCCTCGGCCAGCGAGAGAATGGCCCGCGCCAACGCCACCGCGTCAACGCCGCCGGCGCCGTCGGCCTCGCCCGCGAGCCGTTCGACGAACGAGCGGTCGATCTTGAGGATGTCGATGGGGAATCGATGCAGGTAGGCCAGCGAGGAATAGCCGGTGCCGAAGTCATCGAGAGCCAGCCGCACGCCGATTCGCTTGAGCTCCTGAAAGGTACGTTCGAGCCGGGAGGAGTTTTCCAGCAACAAGCTCTCAGTCACCTCGAGAATCAGGCACGCGGGTTCGAGCTGATGCCGGCTGAGGCTGTTGCGCACGTCCTCGACGATATTGCCGTGGTTGAGATAGTGGCTCGATACGTTCACCGAAATACGCAGTCCGGCTCCGTGCGGAATTTCGCGCTGCAGCCGCGCCACGTCGGCGCAGGCGCGATCCAGGATCCACTGCGTCATCGGCACGATCTGCCCGGTCTCTTCGGCGAGCGGAATGAAATCACCCGGCATCACCAGGCCGCGCGTCGGGTGGCGCCAGCGCATGAGCGCCTCGATGCCCACGAGGTGGCGCGAATTCAGATCGACGATGGGCTGGTAGTGAGCTTCGAGCTGCTGGCAATCGATGGCCGTGGCCAGGTCGTTCTCGATACGCATGCGCCGACGCGCGGCGAGCAGCATCTCGGGCTGGAATACTTCTGCGTGCCCCTTGCCACGCGACTTGGCCGCGTACATGGCGGCATCGGCATTGCGCAGCAGGCGCTCGACCTCGCCGACGCGATCGGCGAGCGCGATTCCGATGCTGCAGCCGATGCGCAGCGGACGGCCGTCGATCTCGAACGGCTGGCGGCACGCATCCAGGATCTGGCGCGCCACCGCCGTCGCCGCCTCGATGTTGGAGGCGTGGTCGATGAGCACGGCGAATTCATCGCCGCCGAGCCGGGCGACGGTGTCTCCGGCACGCGTACACTGCACGAGTCGGTTCGCAAAGCTGCGCAACAGCTGATCGCCGGCGCTGTGCCCGAGGCTGTCGTTGACCGTCTTGAAATTGTCGAGGTCGATGAACAGCACCGCCGGCGTCATGCCGTCGGCAATGTGGCGGGTGGCCTGGTGCACGCGATCCGAGAACAGCGAGCGATTGGCGAGCAACGTCAGCGAGTCGTGGAACGCGAGCGTGCGCAACTGGTCGTGCAGGCGGGTCGCATCGGAGATATCGCGGATATTCAGCGTCACGCCGCGGATCGACTCCACGTGACTCAGGTTGGCGATGACCATCTTGAAGGAACGCTTTTCACCCTCGCCTTGCGGGATGGAAAAATTAGCGACCTGTTCGGAGTGCGCCGCGGCTGTCACCTGATTGAACACCTCGCGCACGTGCGTTGCTTCCGGCCCGAGCACCTCGTCCAGCCGCTGTCCGGCCAGTTCGCCGGGAGCCACGCCCAACAACTGCTCGGACGAGGGACTCGCGTAGCGGATCACGCCTTCGGTATCGCAGATGGCGATCATGTCGCTCGAGCGCCGCACCAGTTCGGTCAGGCGCTCATCGAACCGCCGCGTGGCAACTTCGCGATGCAGGCCAATGGCCTCGCGGGTCGCGAAAGCCTGGCCCGCGACCACCAGCAAGGTGGCGGCGACCAACACCCAGACGAGCAGCGGAGACTGGCCGGTGGCGAGGTTGAGCCGGTCGTCGAGCAAGGCGATGGTGCCGCACATGAGCGCGACGATCGGCAGCGAGCCGCGCAGGTCACCCTGGAGACCGACCGTCGAAGTGCCCGGATGGCGCTGCGCGAGCTGGTAGTTCGCCGCGGCGAACATGCATAGATAGAACACGAAGTAGCCGACGTCGCTCGCGCCTCCGACCTGGTAGGTGCCGCGAAGCTCGGAGTTGATCCACAGAAGATCGGAGACCAGGGTCACCACCATCGCGATGAGCAACCAGACGATCGGGCGCTCGGCGCGCCAGTCGGTGATCTGCATGGCGAGAATGGCGGCGGCGATCAGCGCGACGGCATCGCCGACGCCGTAGCCGATCACCGACCAATGCTCCAGCATTTCAGCGCCCGACAACCCGGCGACCGGCGCCAGTGCGGTGAACCACAGCAGCGACCCGAAGCCGATCGCGACCGTGATGAAGTCGATGATCGAACGTGGTGTGTTGATGCGCCCGCCGAGATCGACATACAACAGCGCGAAAGCCAGCGCCGCGAGCGGGTAGTAAAAGATGTAGAGCAGATCGGGCCAGGAGCCGAACGTCACATTCTCGGTGAGCACGCTGTAGCCCCACCCCACGCTCGCCACCAGATCGAGCACCAGTGCGGCAAAGATCAGGCGCCACGCGAGCCGTCGGCGCCAGCTCAGCGTCGCATCGACCATGGAGGGCCACAGCGCCACGCAGATCGCGGCGCTCACGGGGAACGAACCCCACACGCCCACATATTCGGTGACTGCCGCGCCGCCCCAGCCGCCGACCATCAACAGCACGCAGACGGCGCTGTAGACCACCGATAGCAGAAACAGCGGTCGCGCCCAGCGCGCCACGATTGCGGCGATAAATGCGTTCATCCTTTCGCGAATGCTCGCAAAGCAATGATTCCGAGGCGCTGATCGCAGTCACAAGACCAAAGTCGCAAGGGCCCCGATTCACGATTATCGGGGCGGAAACTGGTTGCCAGCATGGGAGCGACTGGGCAGACTGCCCGCGGCATAAGGAAGGCCCTGCGAGAAACCCTGCCCGTGATTCGAAACGCGCGAACCGTAATTGTGATTGCCTTCACAGCATGCGGGTTTTCAAATGCATCTCCGGCGCATGCCGATTCGGTGCGCGTGGTCACCGGCAGCATCGGCGGCACTTCGGATTTCGTATTCCGCGGGTTGTCGCTGACGCGCGGCAAACCTGCCGTGCAAGCGTCACTCGATATCGAGTTTCCCAAGGAATTCTACGTCGGAGCGTTCATCGCCTCTGCCGACCCGAGGCCCGGTCCGAGTCCCGACATGGAGATTGATTTGTGGGCCGGCCGCTATTGGCGGATCTCGGAAGATTTCTCCGCTGACCTGCGGCTGTCGCAGTACACCTACCCCGATGATCCGCGACGCGTAAGTTACAACCGCACCGAGCTCACCGGTACCGTCGGCTTTCGCAACCAGCTGTTCGTCGCGGCTATCTATTCGCCCAACACGAATGCAGTCGGATCGTCCGCCGGCTACGCCGAAGGCAACGCCTGGGCAATCGAGGTGTCCGCACGCCATCCGCTCAACGAACATTTTTCGGTCTCGGCGGGCCTTGGCCACTATGGCCTCAACGAGATCTATCACGACAGTTACAACTACTGGAATGCCACGCTCATCGCATCGCTCAAGCAGTTCGAGTTCCAGCTCGCCTATCTCGGAGTGGATGCCAACGCCGAAGACCACTTCGATGCGGACTCGGTCGGCGACCGCGTCGCCCTGACCGCGCTGTGGCGCTTCTCGTCCACGAATTGACCCGCCGGGAACCGGAACCCGCGTGGGTGTTACTCATGGGCAGTAGGTCTCGCAAGGTTGGCTGCCGTGGCACTAAAAAGCGTTGAAACTCAATCTCAGCGGGCACCTGGCCCGGCCCCCGATGCCTCCGAGCGCGAACTGCTGGAGCGCATCGCCAAGTCGAAGGACCAGGCGGCTTTTCGCACGCTTTACAGCAATTATTACCAGCGCCTTTCCCGACTGCTGGCGCGCATGTCGGTGCGTCGCGAAGACATCGAGGAGGTCATCAACGACACCTTCTGGGTGGTCTGGACCAAGGCCGGCGATTTCCGCGGCGCCTCACAGCTTTCCACCTGGATCATCGGCATTGCCTACCGTCGCGCGTTGAACGCGCTCCGCCGGGCCAAGATCCGCCCCGTGTCCGATGAACCGTTTGATGAAGATTCCATCAGTGTCGCCTCCACCGACGCCGCGGAGACCGACGGCCAGTGGCTCGCGCTCGGCCTGTCGCGTCTGCCGGTCGAACAGCGCATGGCACTCGAGCTCACCTACACTCTCGGTCATTCCTGTGAGGAAGTGGCCGCGATCCTCGATTGCCCTGTGAACACCGTCAAGACAAGACTGTTCCGCGCGCGCGAGACTCTCAAACAAGTGTTGCCCGCCCTCGCGGGCATGTCCGGAGAAAATTCATGAGCCCCCGCATCCCCGATACACATGCCGAAGCCTGGGCTCTCCTGCCCTGGCTCGCCAGCGGCCGCATCCAGGCGACCGATCGTGAATGGGTGGAAGGACACGTGGCCGCTTGCGCGGACTGCCGTGCGGAACTCGCCGCACAGCGCATGGTGGCTTCTCAGATGAACCGCGACGACGTCTCGCCCGAGTCGGCGTCCACGGACGAGCAGCGCTCGTTCAACAAGCTGTGGGCACGCATCGAGGCCGCCGAGTCCGTCTCTTCGCTTGCCAACGGAACCACCGGTACGGCGTTGCCTGCCTCGCGTTCTTCTTCACGCTCAGTGCGCTGGCTGGCAGCGGCCGTCATCGTGCAGGGATTCGGGCTGGCGTTGTTCGGCCTGAACGCACTGCGAAGCCCTGCGCCTGAGATGCGCACCGTGACCGACGTGCCGGTGCAGCGCCTCAATGCGCCCGCGGTTCGGGTCGTGTTCGCTCCTGCGACCTCGATCTCGACCGTCAATACACTGCTTGCCCACCAGGGTCTCAGCATAGTGGCTGGCCCGGGCACCGCCGGCAATTTCACCGCGGAGCTGTCGGCCGATGCAGTAGCCTCGGGCGCCTCGGCGGAATCCGTCGCCGCGGTCATCTCCAAGGACCCGAATGTCAGCTTTGCGCAGCCGGTTGCACGTTGATCTCACGCATCGCGCGTTGCGCTTAGGGCTGGCGGCAGCGCTCGCCGCGATCGCGCTCGTGGTGGGCGGCGCCGCGCGCGCCGCACCGCCGCCAGTGCTGACGCCGCCAGAGGTACGCAGCGCCCCCGGCCAGTTCATCGTGGTGGCGGTGGCCAATCCGGTCACCGGAAGGCCTAGTGCGGTGGGTGGTACCGCGCACGGCTACGGCACCAGCACTAACTATCGTGTCAGCGCCTCGGCCGCAGCCGTCATCGCCGACATCGCCCGCCAGTACTCGCTCACGCGCGTCTCGGAATGGCCCATCGAACAACTGCAGATGCACTGCGTGCTGTTCCGCATTCCCCCGGGCACGACGCGCGAGGCGATAATCGAGCGGCTGAAAACCGACCAGCGCGTGCTCATCGTTCAACCGCTCAACGAGTTCGAGTCCGCCTCCACGGTCGGGGCACCGGCACCGGAGCCATCCACTGCTGCCGCCGATCCGTATGCGCGGCTGCAGTCCAATGTCAGCGCGCTCGACGTGGTCGAGGCGCACCGCCTGAGCCGTGGTGCCGGCATTCGTGTCGCCATCATCGACACCGGCGTGGACACGGCCCATCCCGATCTCGCCGGCCGCACCCTGCTCACACGCAATTACATCGACACTGACGAAGCGGGTTTTCGCGCCGATCGCCACGGCACGCAGGTGGCAGGCCTGATCGCCGCGACCTCCAACAACGGCATTGGCATCGTCGGCGTGGCGCCCGACGTCAAGCTCATGGCGTTCAAGGCCTGCTGGCAGGCTTCGGCGGGCAGCGCTGGCCGCTGCAACTCCTTCACCATCGCCCAGGCAATTGCCGATGCGCTGGCCGCCAAGGCGCAAGTCATCAACCTGAGCCTGGTGGGGCCGAGCGATCCGCTGCTCGAAGCACTGATCGCCCGCGCCACGGAGTCCGGGGTCATCGTGGTCGGCGCCGTGTCGGAAGATGCGCGTTTCGGTTTTCCCGCAAAACTCCACCACGTCCTGGCGGTGGCCGAGGCTGAAACTTCGGCTGAACAGGCCGACGACGTCCTGCGCGCGCCCGCGCGCGACATAGTCACGCTGGTGCCGAATGGTCACTACGACTTCGCTTCCGGCAGCTCGCTCGCCACCGCGCAAATCAGCGGCGTGGTCGCATTGTTGTTAGCTCGAAATCAGAAGTTGGGTGTCGTCCGGTTGCGCGAGCTGCTGGCGCAGTCCACCGAGAAGCACGACACCACGCGCGGACCGTTTCTCTCCGTGAACGCCTGCACGGCGGTCGCGCAGCTGGTACGCGGCGCGAACTGCGCGCAGTAGTCAGTTTGCCTTCGACGGCTCGCAGGTCTTGCGCGCCAGCCACCCGACCACCGCCGACAGCGCCTCGCTGTCGGTCGCACCCTGCGAGCGCGCGGTTTGATAGACGTCCATCTGCTGATGCGCGCTCGTGCCGCGCTTGATCAGCACGCGGGCGTGTTCGGTTTCCGCCAGGCAGCCGAGCGCCACGGCATCGTCGTGGGTGATGGCCAGCAGTTCCTCGAGCAGATCGCTGAACGGCACCAGTTCGCCGCGCGCGAGGTCGAGCAGGCTCGCCTCGCTGCCGAACCGCATGGCACGCCAGCGGTTTTCCGCGATCAGCATGCGCGGATAGCGCCGCCACATCTTGTTGTCGCGGCGCAGCCGGTAGAGCATGCGCACCAGCGAAAGATTGAGCGCGGCCAGACACACCGCGTCGTCGAGCAGCGTGCAGCAATCGAATACGCGCGTTTCGAGCGTGGGATAGCGCGAGCTCGGGCGGATGTCCGGTGGAGTGCCGGGATGGAAATGGCCTGAGCTCGGACCGATGGGATAGCGCGAGCTCGGGCGGATGTCCCACCAGATCTTGGTGGTGTCCTCGATGAGTCCATTGCGAACCAGCGCGTCGAGATGCCGGCGGAACTCACCGTAGCTTTCGAAGCGCTCGGGCAATCCGGTGCGCGGCAGAGACGAAAGCAGCATGAGCCGGAAGGACTGCATGCCCATGTCATCCCCTTCCCAGAACGGCGAGGAACACGACATCGCGAGCAGATGCGGGATGAAATACGTGAGCTGGTTCATCACGTCGATGCGCAGCTCGTCGTCATCGAGCCCGACGTGGACGTGCATGCCACAGATGATCATGCGGCGCGCACCACCCTGCACCTCGCGAGCGATATCGGCATAACGCTCGTGATCGGTATGTGGCGGCCGGCTCACCGGACGCGCGAACGGATGCGTCGACGCGGCAATCGGCGCGATGCCGTATTCGGCGGCGATCTGGCAAACCTTGCGGCGCAGCTCGGCGAGCTCGACGCGCATCGACACAACCGACGCGCACACCGAGGTCTTCACCTCGAGTTGCGAGCGCAGGAATTCGGGGCTGACGCGTCCGTCGGTCTCGGCGATGCAACGCTGCAGCAGCTCGGCGGGCGGATCGGCAACGAGGTCGCGCGTGGCGAGATCCACGAGCAGATATTCTTCTTCAATTCCCAGCGAGAACGCTGGCTCAACGTTCCCCGGCGTTGGCATGCGCCGAGTATGCCTAAGGGCTATCAGCCCGTCAGTCTCCGCAGGCGAATACTTCTTCTATCGCGCACGGTTCGGCCAGATGGAAGCCCTGGATATAGTCCACGCCGATCTGTTTGAGGACCTGGAGGACCTCGGCGCTCTCGACCTTCTCGGCGATGGTGGCCACCTGCATGGCCCGGCCGATCTTGGTGATCGCCTCCACCATGCTTCGATCGACGACGTCTGTGGCCACGGCAGCCGCAAAGTGTCCATCGATCTTGAGGAAATCCACCGGCAGGGTCTTGAGGTACACGAACGACGACACGCCACTGCCGAAGTCGTCGAGCGAGAAACGGCAGCCGCGCGCCTTGAGCTCGCGCATGAAAAAGGTGGCCTTGACGAGGCTGGCGACTGCTGCGGTCTCGGTGATCTCGAAGCACAGCGCGTGCGCCACACGCTCATCGCGTAATCGCGACAGCACGAATTCGAGAAAGTCCTCGTCATTGATCGAAGTGCCCGACAGGTTCACCGCCACCACCGGCAGCCGGCGTCCCTGGGAGAGACAGGTTTCCAGCAATTCGACGGCGCGATTGATCACCCACCTGTCGACCATGACCATGACGTTGTAGCGCTCGGCGGCGGGGATGAATTCGCTCGGCGGCACCAGCGTTCCGTCCTCGTCGCGCAGGCGCACCATCAATTCGAAGAATGCGGTTTCGACCGCGGCCGGTGAGATCCCGACGATACGCTGGGCATAGAGCTCGAGGCGCCCGTCCTCGACGGCGCGGGCGATTCGGCCCACCCACTGCATCTCGCGATGGCGGTTGGTGCCGTGGTCGCGCTCGTAGACCTGCACACGGTTACGGCCGCCGTCCTTGGCCGCGTAGCAAGCAATGTCGGCGGCAGAAAGCACCGAGGCGGCGCTGATGGTTTCGCGCGTGATGCGCACCACGCCGATACTCGCGCCCACCGAGAGGCAGTTGGCGCCCCAGAGAAAACGGTAGCCGTGAATCGCTTGGCGAATGCTGTCGGCCACTCGCTCGGCCTGCTCGAGCGAGCAGCGTTCCAGCAGCAACCCGAACTCGTCGCCACCCAGCCGTGCAATGGTGTCCGAGGCGCGCACGCGCGTCTGCAGCAGGCTGGTGATGTCACGCAGCAGCCGGTCGCCGGCGCTGTGACCGCAGGTGTCGTTCACAACTTTGAACTGATCGAGGTCGACATACAGAAGGACAAATTCACCCTCGCCGCGTTGTGCGGCGCTGACGGCGGTTTCCAGCCGGGTATCGAACTCGCGGCGATTGATGAGGCCGGTGAGCGCATCGTGACTTGCCTGGTACGAGAGCGCGCGTTTGAGGCGCCGTTCCTTGGTGACGTCGCCGAACACGATGACGGCGCCGATGGCCGCTCCCTCGCGATTGCGAATGGGTGAGGCGGTTTCCTGGATCGCGAGTTCTTCGGCGCGGCGATTCACCAGCACGATGTGATCCGACGACACGGAGGTCTCGCCGGCAACGAGCACCCGGTCGAGCGTGTAAGCCACCGGATTACGCGTGGATTCGTCGATGAGCTGCAGCACGTCGCCGATCGAGCGACCGCGCGCTTCGTCCACCGACCAGCCGGTGAGCCTCTCGGCCACAGGATTCAGGTAGTCGATCTGCGCGGCGGCATTGGTGGTTATCACCGCGTCGCCGATCGATTGCAGCGTGACGTGAGCGCGGTCCTTTTCGGCGAAGATTGCCTGTTCGGCACGCTTGCGCTCGGTGATGTCGGACACCGTGCCTTCGTAGCCGACGATGCGGCCGCTGCCGTCGCGCACCCCGCGGGAATTCTCGAGCGCCACCACGCTGGTGCCATCGCGCCGGCGCAGTACCACTTCCATGGAACGCACTTCGCCATCGGCATCCACGCGCCGTACAAAGTCCGAGCGGTCGGGTGCGCTCCAGTACAACATCACCGAACTCGGCAGCGCGTACATCTCCTCGGCAGAGCCGTAGCCGAGCATCTTGACGAACGCACTGTTCACCGACACCAGGCGGCCGTCGCGCGTGCTCTGGTAAACCCCTTCGATGACGCCCTCGAACAGGCCGCGGAACTTCGCCTCGCTGGCCCGCAAAGCTTCTTCGGCGAGGTTGCGCTCGATCGCCAGCGCCGCCAGGCGCGTGGCGTGCGACTGCAGCACCTGCTCGCGCTGGTCGGGAAGACCCGGCTCCGGACGGTAGATAGCCACCGAGCCTAGCAACTTGCCGCTCGCGCCCTTGATCGGCATGGACCAAACCGCGCGGTAGCCGGAATCGAGCACCACCTGCCGGCGGTCTGCCCAATGCGCATCGTTGGCCACATCCTGGACGAACACGTCGCAGGCCGAATAAACCGCTGCCGCACACGATCCGCGCCGCGGCTCGATCGGTGTTCGCTCGAGGACCGCGGCGAGCATCGGCGGCAGATGCCGCGCGATCGTCAGCGCAAAGCAGCTGGAGTCGGGCGCGAGTACCGAAATCGTGCAACGCGAGCGCGGATAGACCGCCTGCACCAGCGCCGAGATAACGTCGAGCACGGCCGGAAGACCGGCGTTCGACGCCAGCAGCGCGAAAAACGCGCGCTCGTTTTCCATGATGAGTTCGGCGCGTTTGCGTTCGGAGATGTCGGTGATGCTGGCGCGGACCAGGGGCCGGGAGCCGCCCTGCAGGCGTACCAGGCGCACTTCGCAGGGAATGTCGCGGCCGGTCGAGTCGCGATAGATCCACTCGAACACCTGCGACTCGCCGGCGGCCGCAAGCTTGAAATGCTGCCGCGGCGCGATCGAAGGTTGCCCGTCGGGCTGCATCTCGGCGCTCACCGCGTCGAGGTTGCTGGACACGAGTTGCTCGCGCGTCATCTTGAACAGGCGCAGTGCCGGCTCATTGGCCTCGACGAAATGCTTGGAGTCGGGGTCGATGACCGCGATCGCCTCCGGCGCGTTGTCGACCAGCGAACGGTAGCGCGCTTCGCTGTCGCGCAATGCCTCCTGCGTGGTGTGCCGCTCGGAGATGTCGCGCAGGCAGATGACGAACACCTCGCCGCGCCCGTGGCGCGCGCGGCTCACGGCGATCTCGGCCGGGAACAGCGTACCGTCGCTGCGGCGCGCGGTGATTTCGGGACTCACGCGCATGCCGCGAAACGTGTCGCCGGAGCCGGCGAGTTTTGCCAGGCCGTCGGTGATCGAACCGTCAACGGCGATGCCCGGCACCAGCACATCGACGCGCAGGCCTAACAATTCACCGGGTGGGTAGGAAAACACGCGCTCGGTCATCGGATTGGCGCGGTCGATGATGCCCTCCGCATTGGCGGTGACCACGACATCCTTGATGTGATCGAGGATCGCCTGCAGCTGCGCGGCGCCCTGCTCGGCGATCTCGACGCCCAGAGATCGCGCCTCGTCCGACATCAGCTGCATGGAACGCGCCATCGTGCGCCGCTCGTTGTCGATGGTGTCGTAGTAGCGGCTGAGCATCTCGAGCAACTCGTGCGCGCTGACGCGACCGCCCGTGATCCGGGCGCGCAGCTCCCGCAGCTGTGCCTGCAGCAGCGGATGCAGGCGCCGCATCGACAGATCGCTCGTTTCCACGCGCGGGCCGGACGAAGTCACGGCCCCACCCCCCGCGGGGGTCAAGGCGGAATCAGAGCTTTCGGGAGTTGGAGTACCCTCGGCCGGTTTTGACATAACAATGCAAGCGAAGACCAAATTGCATGATATGTCCCGTGCCTGGACGCACGCGTGAAGCGGCTCCCGGTTTTAAGGTGGGGCTAGTGGGTTGCCGACTGCGGCGGCCGCGCCGACGCCGCGGATGCCGGTGCGGAAGCGGCAGGTTCGCCGTGACCCATGCCGACGATTACGGGAATGGTGAAGATCCGCGTGAAATTGCCATCCTCACCGTCGGTGTCGACGCTGATGGTTACCATGAAAACACCCTCCTTCTGCGGCAACAGGATCAGATCGTGTTGCAGCGGGGACTCCGAGTCGACTGCGGCCACAGGTCCGAAATTCTCTCCGGTGGTCAGGGTCAGACCGTCGCGTGAGTCGAAATGCGCGCCCAATGAGGCGAAATCGCGATGGGGCACGATCGCAATTTTCACCGGCAGATCCTTGCCCACGGTCGGAACGCTGCCGAGAGCGAAATGCACGCCGATCGCCGTCGCTGTCTTGCCAGCCGATACCGCGGCAACCATCTGCGTGGAAAGTTGCGCGACTTTGGGGGCAGCGGCGTTCGGCTTGGTTGAAGACGGCGCGCCCTGCTGGGTCGGAGCGTCATCGCAAGCCGCGAGCATGGCGGCGCAGGCCAATGCGGCGAGCGCAACAGCGCGACAGCGGGTCTGTGACATCCGGGAACCTCCGCGGCGAATACTATCAGGCGTCCTTCCACTCGACTGAACCGATCCCTCAGCGCGCGAGAATGGGTGGATCGTCCATGGCGCTCAGCTGTTCGAACAGATCGGCGATGTGCCGCTCCCAAAAACGCGAGTCGCCAAACCATGGAAAAGCCCGCGGGAAAGCCGGGTCGCGCCAACGGCTGGCGATCCAGGCCGCATGGTGCAGGATGCGCAAACTACGCAGCGCCTCGACCAGCGTCAGTTCAGAGAAATCGAACTCACCAAACAACTCGTAGCCTTCCATGATTGCGGCCCACGACGATTGCTGGCTGGCCGCATCGCCGGAGAGAAACATCCACAAGTCCTGGATGCGCGGCCCTTCCATGCAGTCGTCCAGATCGACGAACAGCGGACCGTTTTCGCGCCACAGAATATTGCCGGCGTGACAGTCGCCATGAATGCGCACGCGCGGCAACGGCCCGAAGTTTTCCAGGCACTGTCGGACTCGTCCGATGACCTGTTCGCTGACGCGCGCGTATTGTTCCTCGAGTGCCTCGGGAACAAACCCGCTCTGCTGCACCGTGGCCCGCGCCTTCACCCCCAGGCGCTCCAGAGTCAATGCCGGCCGGTGCTGAAATCGCTCGCGCCCGCCAAGCGCATGCATGCGCGCGAGCGTGCGCCCTAGCAAAGTCAGCGTGGCCTTGTCGTCGAGTTCGGGGGCGCGGCCGGCGAGATAGGGGAACGCGGCGAAACGCAGACGCGCGTGCTCGAACAGACTCGCGCCGTCGCGCAGCAGGGGCGCGGCGACCGGCAACTCCGCGGCGGCGAGTTCAAGCGTGAAGCTGTGTTCCTCGCCGATCTGCGCGTCACTCCACCGCGCCGGCCGGTAGAACTTGAGCACCCACAGCGCGCCATCGTCGTCGCCCACTTGATAGACACGGTTTTCGTAGCTGTTGAGCGCGAACAGCCTTCCAGAGGGCTCGAGGCCAATGCTTTCCGCAGCCTCGAACACCACGTCGGGGCTGAGAACGTCGAAAGGCGCGGGTGCAGAATGCGTCACAGCCACCTTGGGACATTAATGTAAAATCCCGTGCCCTAAAACTCTCGTTCTCAACAATCGACGGAATCTTTTCGTTATGCCTGCAAATTCAACGGTCCTGGTCACGGGTGGCGCCGGCTACATTGGCAGCCACACCGTCCTGCAGCTCGTCGCACGTGGCGAACGCGTCGTGGTGCTCGACGATCTATCCACCGGGTTCCGCCAGGCGCTGGGCGACGTGCCACTCATCGTCGGCAATGTCGGCGATCGCCGGCTGGTCGACCAGGTCCTTGCCGAACACAGCGTCGAGACCATCATCCACTTCGCGGCGCACACCATTGTTCCGGAGTCGGTCGCGAACCCGCTCAAGTACTACGGCAACAACACCTGCGCGACCCGCTCGCTGCTCGATGCCGCATCGCAGGCGGGAATCAAACATTTCGTGTTTTCGTCCACCGCCGCGGTGTATGGCATGCCGGCGGCGGGCATCGCCTCGGAAGAATCTCCGACCGCGCCGATCAACGCCTACGGCACGTCGAAGCTCATGTCCGAGTGGATGTTGCGCGATCTTTGCGCGGTCACACCCATGCGCCACGTGGCGCTGCGATACTTCAACGTCGCCGGATCCGATCCGCAGGGCCGCATCGGCCAGTCGACTCGCGCCGCAACTTTGTTGGTCAAGGTCGCCTGCGAAGCGGCCGTGGGCAAGCGCGCGCACCTGTCGGTGTTCGGCACCGACTACCCCACCCCCGATGGCACCGGCGTGCGTGACTACATCCACGTCGCGGACCTCGCCACCGCCCATCTGAATTCGCTCGATTACCTGCGCGCCGGCGGCAAATCGCTGGTGGCGAACGTCGGTTACGGCCACGGCTACAGCGTGCGTGAAGTGCTGTCGAGCGTCGAAAAGATTGCCGGGCTCAAGCTCGACGTGCGCGAAGAGCCGCGCCGCGCTGGCGACCCGCCTTCGCTGATCGCGAAATGCGAAAAGGTGCGCCAGCTTCTCAAGTGGCAGCCCCAACTCGACGATATCGACACCATCGTGCGCACGTCGCTCGAATGGGAAAGACGCCTGCAGCGCGAGCCCTGGTAGATAGCGAGGCACCGGAGCCGCCCTTGATGAGATGGCCGAGACCAAAATCGCTGAGCGGACTGATGCTCCTTGGCCTGGCGCTCATCGCCGGTCCGTTGCTGGTGGCCGTGGTGGATGCCGGCATCCAGATCCGCAGCCTGTCGAAAACCAGCCAGCAGCTCGTGCTCGAGGGCGTGCAGAGCGCGCGCCTGTCGCGCAGCCTGATCGCCGACATTTCTTCCCTGGAACGCACGGTGCGCCTCTATCAGGTGCTCGGCAAACCGCAGCTGTTAGACACCTATCGGCAGACGGATCAGCGGCTCGCGGCCACGCGCGCCCAGCTGACGGCCCTGCTCAATGACGAACCCACGCGTCGCAGTCTCGAGACATTCGCGGCCATGCACAACGAGATCGCGAGCGCCGTGGGCTCGACCCCGCCGCTGGGCACCGCCTTCGCCGCCATTCTGGAGCGCATCGACCGGCTCAACGATCTCGCCGACTCGATCGCCGATTCCGGCAACCGCCAGATCGACGGACGGCTGGCCGAACTACAGCGCCAGACCGCGAGCACCCAGCGACGCCTGCTGTGGCAGTCCGCCCTGCTGGTGCCTCTCACCCTGATCGCCATTCTCGCGCTCACGCTGTCGATCGGGCGGCCGCTGCGCGCCATCGACCGCGCCATCAGCGAGCTCGGACGCGGAACGTTCTCGCGGTCCATCGAAGTCCAGGGACCTCGCGACCTGGAACGGCTCGGCGCGCAGCTCGAGTGGCTGCGCCTGCGGCTCCTCGACCTCGCACAGGAACGCAACCGGTTTCTCCGCCACATGTCGCACGAATTGAAGACACCGCTGGCCAACATCCGCGAAGGTGCGGAACTGCTCATGGATGGCGCGGTCGGACCTCTGGACAACTCCCAGCGCGAGGTGGTCGCCATCCTGCGTGACAACGGCATCAAGCTGCACCGGCTCATCGAAAACCTGCTTTCCTTCAGCGCCTGGCAGAAAGAGAGCGTCGGTCTCGACCTTTCCGAGTTCCGGCTGCGACCGCTCGTCAAACAAGTCCTCGAAAGCCAGCAACTCACTGTAGTCTCACAACGCGTCCGGCTCGAGGTGAAGGTGGACGACTTGATGCTGCGCGCGGATCGCGGCAAGGTTCGCCTCATCATCGAGAATCTGCTGTCGAATGCCATCAAATATTCGCCCAAGGGCGGCACCGTCTATCTACATGCCGCCAAACAGGATACCCAGCTCGTGATCGACGTCGCCGATGCCGGCGCAGGCATTCCATCCGAAGAACGCGCGCGCGTTTTCGAGGCGTTCTATACGGGCCGGCCGCCCGCCGGCGTCCAGGTCAAGGGCACCGGCATCGGGCTCTCGGTGGTGCTCGAGTTCGTCAACGCGCACGGCGGCACCATCGAAATCGTCGACGGCGTGTATCCCGGGGCGCATTTCCGCATCCGCATGCCGGTGCTGTCGATCACCAAGCCAGTTCGGACGCAGGCGCATGCGGCATAGAGACAACCTGCTGGCGGGCATCGCGTGGATCGCGGCCGCGGCCACCACCGG
Source organism: Pseudomonadota bacterium (assembly GCA_039930985.1). Lineage (GTDB taxonomy): Bacteria > Pseudomonadota > Gammaproteobacteria > Steroidobacterales > Steroidobacteraceae > CADEED01. The sequence goes on along the minus strand of JBDTSV010000197.1, from coordinate 1,867 downwards.
CTGCGGCGGCACCCTGCCGCTCAAGCGCCCACGCGACTCGCAAATCCTGCCTTCGATCGACCGCAATTCCACCGAGGCTACCGTCATCGCGGCGTATCTCGAGACCTGTTTGAAGGTGGCCCGCGGCACGCCGGCCGAACAGGCGGAGATCCTCGCCTCCACCAGCAACGATTACAGTGCCGCGCCCACGCCTAGCAGAGTTCTGCGCTATGCCATGGTTCTGTCCACGCCAGGCCATGCCGGCACAGATCCTGTCGTCGCGCAGCGACTTTTGCGTGAAGTCCTAGCAAACCCTGAGACTCTGCTTCCTGCGGAGCGCGCTCTCGCGTTCCTGCAGCTGCAGCAGGTCGAGCGCCAGCAATCGCTTCAAGCGGATGTGCGGCGCCTGCAGACAGGTGCCGAACGAAACACGAATGACCGCATCGCCCAGTTGACGCGGCGCCTGACCACCGAGAGCGAGGAAAATACCCGTCTCAAGAAAGCACTTGCGGACGCCCAGGCAAAGCTGGACGCCATCGCAAATATCGAAGGCTCGTCGAACAACCGGCGGGCCCCGACGCCTGAGGGACGGAAACCGTAGAGGTTTCTGATGCACGCAGCCATGCAACTCGCCACCCCGCATTCCACCAAGCGCAAAGCCCGCATCCTGGTCGTCGACGACGATCCGGGCCTGCTGCGCCTGCTGACCATCCGCCTGCGTGCGGAGAACTACGAGGTGGAAGCCGTTGAAAGTGCTGCTCTCGCGCTCGCCGCCACCAGCCGCTTCCGCCCCGAACTGGTCATCACCGACCTGCGCATGGACCAGATGGACGGCATCGGCCTGCTCAAGGAGCTGCAGTCGCGCTACCCGGGTCTCAAGGTCATCATCCTCACCGCCCACGGCACCATTCCTGACGCTGTGCACGCCACCCAGCTCGGCGCCTTCGGCTTCCTCACCAAACCGGTCGACAAACAAGAGTTGTTGGACCAGGTGCAGAAGGCGCTGCGCATTTCCGGCTTTGCCGACAACGACGAAGACTGGCGCGCCGAGATCATCACGCGCAGCTCATTGGTCGAAGAAAAGCTCGCGCAGGCGCACATGGTCGCCGGCACCGACGCGCGGGTGCTCATCACCGGCGAAAGCGGCACCGGCAAGGAATTGCTGGCGCGCGCCATCCACAACGCGAGTCCGCGCCGCTCCAAGCCTGTCGTCGCCATCAACTGCAGCGCGATGGCCGAGAACCTGCTCGAGTCGGAGCTGTTCGGCCACATCAAGGGTTCGTTCACCGGCGCCGTCCGCGACCACGCCGGTTTGTTCCAGGCGGCCGACGGCGGCACCCTGCTGCTAGACGAGATCGGCGACATGCCGATGCGGCTGCAGGTAAAACTGCTGCGCGTCCTGCAGGAAAACAACATCCGCCCGATCGGCGCCACCGACCCGATTCCGGTCAACGTGCGCGTGATCTCGGCGACGCATCGCGATCTCCAGCAGCTCATGATGAGCGGCCAGTTCCGCGAAGACCTCTACTATCGCCTGAACGTCGTGCATATCGAGATGCCGCCGCTCAACCGTCGTCGTGAAGACATCCCGGTACTGGTGTCACACTTCCTCGCGCAGATCAGCAACGAGAGCGGCGTGCGCAAGATCTACGCGCCGGAAGCCGTGGAGTTGTTAGCCACGGCCGACTGGCCGGGCAACATCCGCCAGCTGTCGAACGTGGTCCGGCAGAACGTCGCGCTGTCGCAGACGCCGATCATCCCTGTGGAACTGGTGCAGCAGTCGCTGGGTGGCACGCAGTCGAAACTGCCCTCCTTCGACGAGGCGCGCGACGAGTTCACGAAAAAGCCGATCAGCCCCTCGGTCTGCTGGTGCGTGCGTCCTGCGATC
>JBDTSV010000196.1:0-15332 GCA_039930985.1 Pseudomonadota bacterium | reverse complement strand
CACACGCCGGTCACCTCCGCGCCGAGCGCCTTGGCAATCTGGACGGCAAACGTGCCGACGCCTCCCGACGCGCCGTTCACCAACACTTTGTCGCCGGCCTTCAGTTTGCCGGCGTCGCGCAGCGCCTGCAGCGCCGTGACAGCCGCGATCGGAATGGCCGCGGCCTGCTCGAATGAAATGCTCGCGGGCTTAAGCACGATGTTGCGTTTCGTATTGACCCGCACGTACTCGGCGAATGTGCCGTCAGCTCCGCCGAAGACTTCGTCGCCGGATTTGAATCGGGTGACGCTCTTGCCCACCGATTCCACGACTCCCGCGAAGTCCACGCCCAATTCAGGTTCGGTGGGCGCGCCGACTCCGGTGCCCAACCGCATGACGTAGGGCTTGCCACGCAAGACGTGCCAGTCGAGTGGATTGACGGAAACGGCGCTCACTTTGACGATGACTTCATCGTCGGCTGCCACGGGCTTGTCGAGGTCCTGGAATTGAATGACCTCCGGTCCGCCGTAGCATCGATGCACCCAGCCCTTCATGGTCGGCACGCCCGACGCAATCGCTGGCGCCGCGCCGCAGGGTGAGTCGTGGCTGATCACCAGCCTCAGTCCGACGATCGCCACCGCGACGGTTCCCAGGATCCAGGCCAGAGCTTTGTAACGTCGCTTCATGGTCTTCTCGTTCATGACGTCGTATCGGGTGGGCCGAATATACCGAAGTGAACCTGGACGGGAACATATCGACGAACTGGTGCATTGTCGCGGCATGAACCCAAGTCTCGAATCCAAACCCGCGCCACGCACGGACCACTGGCGTTCGTTGAGCGACCTGCCGGACGACCGGCTGGTCGAGCTCACGCGTGAGAAAAATGTGTTGGCATTCGAGGCGCTGATGCGTCGCCATAATCGGCGCCTGTTTCGCATCACCCGCAGCGTACTGAGCGACGGTGACGCCGCGCAGGACGCGGTCCAAGAAACTTACCTGCGGGCATTCACCAAGCTCGAAACGTACCAGCCGAGCGGAAAGTTTGGCGCCTGGATTTCCCGCGTTGCGCTCAACGAGGCGCTCATGATGCGTCGCCGCCTGCGTGGCGACACGGTCTCGCTCGACGAGGTCGGCGAAGATGCGCAGGTGTTGGAGGCTGCCGTCAGCGATGCGCCCACCGCGGATCAGTTCGTGGAGGCGGCGCACGCGCGCGCGCTGCTCGAACACGCCATCGACACGTTGCCGGAGAATTTCCGCACGGTATTCATGCTGCGCGCGGTCGAGGGTCTCGATGTGCGCGAGACGGCGGAGTGCCTCGGAGTCAACGCCACGACGGTGCGTACACGGTTGTTCCGCGCGCAGCGCCTGCTGCGCGGCGAGTTGTCGCGGCGCCTGCAAGGCGAGAGCACCGAGATTTTCGATTTTGGCGCCGACCGGTGCGATCGCGTCGTGGCCTACGTGCTGGCACGCCTGCCGCGCTAACTACGCAGGCGCGATCAATCCGGCGCCAGTTCTTCCAGTGGAATGACCGGTGAACGCTTCACCGTCTCGAGCACGATCGAGGAGGTGACGTCGCGCACGCCATTGACCCGCAACAGGCGGCGCATCGTGAAGTCCGACAGCGCTTCGATGTCGCGCACGATGATGTGCAGAAGAAAATCCATCTCGCCGGTCATGGTGTAGCAGGCGAGCACTTCGGGCCGGTCGATGAGCGTGCGGCGGAAGCGCTCGACGATCTCATCGGAGTGCTGTTCGAGCTTGATCTGCACGATGGCCTGGATGGTCTGGCCGACGCGCTTCGGGTCGACGATCGCCGCGTACCCCTGGATAAGTCCCGATGTTTCGAGTTGCCGCACGCGGCGCGCGCACGGCGTGGCCGAGAGCCCGACGCGCTCGGCCAGATCCGTGACGCTGATGCGGCCGTCGCGCTGAAGCACGTCGAGGATGCGGCGATCAGTCTTGTCCAGTTTCATATTTGGCGTATTTAACCATATACGCTACACAAATTAGCGAATAGCACCACTATTAAAGGTTTTCCCTGACGGAAATAGCCATATTCCTGCAAACAGGGCAGGAGAAGATGCGCTATGGCTCGACTACCCGCTGCTCCCACGCAGTCCGCCGTGCAACTGCGCGGCGATTATTCACGCGCTTCGGCCGATTTCCGGCTTGCCCAGAATTACGACGGCTACACCGCCGACGAACAGGCCATCTGGCGCACGTTGTACGAGCGTCAGCTGGGACTGCTGGGCGAACACGCCGCGCCGGAGTTCATGGCGGGGCTGCGATTGTTAGGGGCGGACGCCCATCGCATCCCGGTGCTCGAGGAGGCCAGCGATCGGTTGAAGCGGCTCACCGGCTTCGAAGTGATCGGCGTGCCCGGCCTGATTCCCGAAGCCGATTTCTTCGCGCACCTGGCCGAACGGCGCTTTCCGGTCACGGTATGGATGCGCCGGCGCGACGAGCTGGACTATCTGGTCGAGCCAGACCTGTTCCACGATTTCTTCGGACACCTGCCCATGCTGGCGCACACGGTGTTCGCGAACTTCATTCAGGCGTATGGCGCGATTGGCGCGCACGCGCAAACGCCCGGCGCACTGAAGATGCTCGCCCGGCTGTATTGGTACACGGTGGAGTTCGGCCTGGTGCGCACGCAGCGAGGCCTGCGTGCCTATGGCGCGGGCATCCTCTCGTCGAACGGCGAGACCATCTACGCCACGCGCGCGACCGGGCCCTCGCGAATCGCTTTCGATCTGCAGCGCGTACTGCGGACCGGCTATCTGATCGATTCGTACCAGAAGACCTATTTCGTACTCGACGATATCGAACAGCTCTTCGACAGCGTGCTGGAGGCCGACTTCGAGCGCTTGTTCGCGCAGCCTGAGCAACCGGCCTACGAACCGGACGCGCGTTTGCCGTCGGACCAGTCCGCTTCGCTGACCACGTCCTGAGGCGCCTCGCACTGCCGCTCGTTCGCCGGTAAGCTCCCGCGCCGATGTCGACGCGCGCACGAGCAGCCCACTCATCCCTCTCCGTCACATTGCGGCGCGTCGATCTCGATCGCGGCGAACGCGCGGTGCTGCGCGACGTGAACTGGCGCATCGCGCCGGGACAACGCTGGCTGCTGATCGGCGGCAATGGTGCCGGCAAGACCCAATTGTTGAAGGTCGTGGCGGGAAGCGTGTGGCCCAAGCCTACCGGTCATGAATTGCGCCGCTATCGATGGCGGGGTGAAAATTTCGACATGCCGGCCGGCGTGCAGGACGAAATTGCCTACGTCGGCGCTGAACGCCAGGACCGCTACGAACACTACGGGTGGAACTTCCGGGCCCGCGAAGTGGTGGGCACCGGCGTGCAGCGCACCGACATCCCGATGCGCGAACTCGGCGCCGCCGAGAATGCGAAGGTCACGGCGCTGTTCAAACGCCTCGAGATAGGCGCGCTTGCCGAGCGCCGCTTCCTCACACTTTCCTATGGCGAGCGCCGGCTGGTTCTCATCGCGCGGGCTCTCGCCAGCCGACCCAGGCTGCTGTTGCTCGACGAGGTCGCCAACGGGCTGGACGCTCGCAATCACGCGCGCCTTCTCCACTGGCTCAATCGCAATGCGCTGCTCCTGTCGGTGCCCTGGGTGTTCGCCACGCACCGGGGTTCCGACGTTCCCGATTCGATGACGCACTTGTTAGAGCTCGAGAACGGCGCGATAAAGCGCAGCGGTGCGATGCGCGCTGCCAGGGCGCGCGAACTGCTGCGGCAGGAGGAAGGAACGTTCTGGTCGCGCAAGATCGGTACGCGCACTTCGCCGCGCCGGCGCAAAGTGCTGGTGGCGCTGCGCAATGCCGACGTTCACGTCGACGACGCGCAGGTTCTGACCGGCATCGATCTCGAGGTGCGCAGCGGGGATTGCTGGGTGGTGCATGGGCCGAATGGCTCCGGCAAGTCCACGCTGTTGCGGACACTCTACGGCGATCACGGTGTGGCCTCGCACGGCAGCATCGTGCGCGCCGGGATTGTTCCGGGCGTACCACTCGAGGCGTTCAAGCTGCGTACCGCATACGTGGCACCGCACCTGCAGACCTGGCACAAACCTTCGATGTCGGTCATGGAAGTCGTGGCCTCGGGGCGGCATGCGAGCATCGGGCTCAACGACGCAATCACGTCCAGCGACCGCAAACACGCCGAGCGCGCGCTGCGGCGCTTCGGGATGTTTGCGCTGCGCGCGCGCACGCTGGCCGAGATGTCGTACGGACAGGCGCGTCGCATCCTGTTCGCGCGCGCCTGGGCGCGCGAGCCCAAGCTGGCTTTGCTCGATGAACCTTTCGCCGGTCTCGACCGCGTGACGCGCGCGGAACTCACGCGCCGGCTCAACGAATGGCTGGCCGAGGGCGGGAGTTGTGTCATCGCGACCCACCACCGCGAGGAATGGCCGGCGCACACTACGCACGTACTCGAAATGAAGAATGGGCGTGGCGTTTCGAATCGCGCCCTGGGTGAATCATGAAGAAACTGAAGATCGTCTCGCTGGTGATCGCGGTCGTCATCGCGGCAGTGGTATTGGCGCCAGCCAACGCGCGCCGCCAGCTCGTCGCCATGGTCACCGGCGTCGCGGGTGTCAACGAGGAGCCGCGGGTCATCGTCAAGCTTGCGGCCGGACCGCAACAGCCGCGGGTGTCGCCCGACGAAGCCGGCATCGACATGGCGGGCATCCAGGCCGCGGTCGACTACGCCGCGGCGCGGAATACGCGCGCGCTGGTCATCGGTCGCGGTGGACACATCGTGTTCGAAAAATACTGGGACGGCAGCACGCTCGACACGCCGGTGGACCTGTCGGGCTTCACGCCGGCCTTGAGCGCCTTGTTGCTCGGCGTCGTGATGAACGACGAGCGCTCGATCAATCTCGACGCGCCGCTGTCCGGCTACATCGCTGCCTGGGCTGAAGATCCGCGCGGCGCCGTGACCTTGCGGCAGCTGGTCACGCGTGGCAGCGGTTTCGCGTCAGCCACTGGCTGGCCGTGGCCTGGCACGCGCACTGCAAATTACGCCTCCGGCGCAGATTTGCGCGCGACCTTGCTCGCCTGGCCGCTCGAAGCCGCGCCGCGAGTCGGCCAATCGCCGGTCGACGTGAGTGCCGACATCCTGGCGTTGGCACTCGAAGGGCGGCTGCACCTGCGCTTCGACAAACTACTGGCGGAAAGACTCTGGCAGCCGATCGAGGGTGGAGAGTTCTCGCTGGCGCGCGGCGCGCGCGCTGGCTGCTGCATTCGCGCGCGCATCGGCGACTGGATGCGCATCGGCGAAGTGCTGGCCAACAACGGCGTGTTCGAAGGCAATCAACTGACGCCGCCGCACTTCGTGAGCCTGATGCTGAAGCCTGCGTTCCAGGGCTCGCCCGCGGGGTTCTTCACGCGTGTCGACGGCACCTTTGCCGCGCATGATGTCGCGCGGCTCGAAGATTCGGGCAAGCAGCGGCTTTGGGTGGTGCCGTCATTGCGGCTGGTGATCCTGCGCGTGGGCGCGGAGCCGTCGGCATCGCAGGGATGGAATGAGCCCATGATCCCCGACAGCATCATCCGCAGTACGCGCGATTGGCATCCGGCTTCGGCCGGCGAGGGCATGGACCCGAGCAGGTTTGCGCCACACTGAACGGCGCCGCCTTCCTAACTAAAAGACATCTCCGTCTCGAAGATCTCCACGGCCTGTCCCACGATCCACACGCCATCGACCTTGCCGGCGCTGAACTCGAGTTCGACATCGACTCGCCCGGCGCGATTCATGTGGTGACCCTGCCCACCGGTGAACTTCGCGGTGGCGTCCGCGTGCGCCAGCAAACCCTGCTCCGCGAGATATGCGCCTAACAATCCGTGCGCGTTGCCACTGACCGGATCTTCCGGAATACCGAGCGCCGGGCAGAACATGCGTGATTCGGTGAGGCAGCCGACCAGGCCATGTGCCAGCGTGAACACGAAGAAACCAGCGGCTCCGAGCTGCGCGGAGAGCGTCGTCAGGCGCGAGTAGTCGGGCTTGAGCTGCTTCAGCTGCTCGGTGCTGCGCACGCCGATCATCAGCCGGGTGCCGGCGCCGCCGACGATGCGCAGCGGGCAGCGCGTGTCGATGTCGCCAGTGGATAGAGCCAGCGCGTCGAGAACGGCGAGACGTTCGCGATCGTTGAGCTGGCGGCCGAGCGGTGGCGCCGGCTGACGCACGGCGATGCGCCGCGCATTGCCCGTGCCGCGGACTTCGATGTCCACCAGCCCCGACTTCTGGCGTTGGCGCACGCGCCCACCGGGGGGATGCAGCGAAGTCGCGCCGTCGCGCGACAACACGAAGTGCGTGGCTACCGTGGCGTGGCCGACGAAACTCGCTTCGGTGCGTGGCGTGAAGAAGCGCACGCGCAGCTCGTGGTCAGGACCATCGGGCTTGAGCACGAATGCAGTGTCGGCATTGTTGAGTTCGCGGGCGATGGCGAGCATCTCTGCGTCGCTGAGCGAGTCGGCATCGAGTACCACACCCGCGGGATTGCCGGTAAAGCGATCCGTGGTGAAAGCGTCGACCTGGAAAATGCGGATGCTGCGGCTCATCGGGGCGCGAATTCTACCCGCAAAACCGCGTCACTCAAGCTTTCATATTCCGCTACTATCCGCTTCGCCTCGGGGTGGCCAGTGCGTTCTGCACCGGCCTGAGACGCGGATGGGCCGCGAACCCGTAGAACCTGATCCGGCTAGTACCGGCGGAGGGATAGGGATGCGCTTCTTTTCACGCGCCACGTGCGCGATTCCAATCTTGTTTGTCACCTTCGCAGCAGCCGCCCAGGATTCGTCGCTCGACGAGGTGGTGGTCACGGCGGATCTGCGTGATCGCGAATTGCGCCAATTGCCTGCCAGTGCCACGGTGCTCGATGCGCACACGCTGGAGGTGGCTGGTGTGCAGCACTTCGAAGATGTGCTCGCGCTCGTGCCAAATCTCAACTGGTCCGCGGGCACGTCGCGTCCGCGCTTCTTCCAGCTGCGCGGAATCGGCGAGCTGTCGCAGTGGCAGGGTGCGCCGAACCCTTCGGTAGGGTTTCTCATCGATGGCATCGACTTCTCCGGCGTGGGCATGCCGGCGACGCTCGCCGATGTCGAGCGCATCGAAGTTCTGCGTGGCCCGCAAGGCACGGCCTACGGCGCCAACGCGTTGGCCGGTCTGATCGCCGTGAACACCCGCGCACCGCGACGCGAGCACGAGATCAACGCGGATGTGACCTTTGGCGATTACGGCACGCACGGCGCGAGCGGCGTGGTAGGTGGGCCGGTCGGCGACGGCGAGGCCGCGTGGCGCCTGGTTGCCGGCAACTATCGCAGCGACGGCTTTCGCCGCAACGCGTACCTGGGCCGCGACGATACCAATGGCTACAACGAGAGCAATGCACGCCTGCGATTCCGCGCGCATCCGACCGACGACCTGCGTGTCGATCTGACGGCCATGTGGGCGGATCTCGACAACGGCTACGACGCTTTTTCAATCGACAATTCGCGTACCACGCTGTCCGACAAGCCTGGGCAGGACACGCAGATCTCACGCGCGCTCGCCGTGCGGCTCGACTACGGTGGCGCCGATGGTTTCGAAGTGGTTAGCCGGACCTCTTACGGCAAGTCCGGCAGTGTCTACTCCTTTGATGGTGACTGGGGCAACGACGACAGCTGGGGTGCGAATTCGCCGTACGATTATTTCCAGCGCTTCGACCGGCAGCGCACGACGCTGAGCTCCGATCTGCGCCTCGTATCGCGTGATTCCGTGGACCACGGGGCTTCGTTTGCGTGGCTCACCGGCGTCTACGCGCTGCGCACCGGGGAAGACCTGCAGCAGCACGACCTGGCTCGCGACCGCATCTACGGCGACTACGATCAGCGCTTCGCGAGTGAATACCGCGCGACGAACCTCGCCGGCTACGGCCAGCTCGAATGGCGCCTGGGCGCGGCCAACGTGCTCGCGGTTGGCGGGCGCATCGAGAAGCGCAGCGCCAACTACCAGGATACGAATGCGGCGGCATTTTCGCCGGACGAGACGATGTTTGGCGGGTCAGTGAGTCTGCGTCACACCTTCGACGAGGGGCGTACGGGCTACATCACGCTGGCGCGTGGCTACAAGGCCGGTGGATTCAACATCGGCGACTCCGTGCCGGACGACCGGCGCAGTTTCGATGCCGAGGCGCTGCACAGTCTCGAGGTTGGATTGCGGGCGGCCAGCGCTGACGCGTCGCTCGCCGGCGATCTGGCGGTCTTCTACATGCGCCGCCAGGATCAGCAGGTGCCCACCGGAGTTCAGCTGGTGCCCAACGATCCGCTGACTTTCGTGCTGTACACCGACAACGCCGCGGGTGGCGAGAACTATGGTCTGGAAGGCACGCTGCAATGGCGGCCGATCGATTCGTTGCTGGTGGATCTGCGCGCCGCGATTCTCGAGACGCGCTACATCGACTATTCGCTGGGCGACCGCAACCTCGATGGGCGCGAGCAGTCGCACGCGCCGCAGTACCAGTTCGACCTGGGACTGGAATACCACCGTGCGAATGGATTTTATGCGCGACTCGACATCGACGGGCTCGACGATTTCTATTTCGATGAATCGCACGATGAACGTGCACCATCGCGAGTCCTGACGAACCTGAAAGCGGGCGTCTCAGGGAAACGCTGGCGAGCGGAAGTTTGGGTGCGAAATATGTTTGACAGGTACTATTCGCAGCGTGGTTTCCGTTTCGGCGATGAGCCGCCGGATTTCATACCGACTCGTTACGTGCAGGCGGGAGACCCGCGTCGCGCGGGCGTGACGGTGACGTACACTTTCCGCTGACGGAGAACAGATGAACATCGGCGTCGAGATCAGCCTGTACCCACTGCACGACGACTACATTCCGCCGATTCGCGGGTTCATCGATCGCCTCAACGCCGACGGGCGCTTCAAGGTCGTGACCAACGACATGAGCACGCAGGTGTTCGGCCGTTACGAGGAAGTCATGGACGCGCTGACGCGGGAGCTGCGTCCCACGTTCGAGCGTGATGGCAAAGCCATATTCGTCATGAAGGTCTTAGGGCCGCTTGGCTGATCGGCATTTATTCCCTGTGACGTTTTCTCCCGCAGCGCTCAACTGGTTCGAAATTCTCGCGGCGCTCGCGGGGGTTGCCTACGTCGTCCTGGCGGCGCGCCGCAATCGGCTGTGCTGGATTGTGGGTGCGGTCAGCTCGGCGTTCATCGCGGTGGTCACGGCGCTGAGCGCTCTGCCGATGCAGGCGTCACTGAATGTCTTCTACGTCGGCATGTCGGCGTATGGCTGGTGGAGCTGGAAACGCAGTAGCGCCGAAGCTGAGCTGCCCGTGGGCCTGTGGCCGTATCGCCGGCACTTGGGCGCTGCCCTGGCACTGATGGCGCTGTCGTTCCTCAGTGCTCGCTGGCTCGCGGCGGAAACCGACGCGGCTTGGCCGCTGCTCGATTCGCTGACCACCTGGTTCAGTCTGCTGGCGACCTGGCTTCAGGCGCGCGCGCTGCTCGAGAATTGGCTTTACTGGATCGCCATCGACGCGGTGCTGGTGTTCCTCTTCTACGCGCGCGGCAAAACCTGGCTGGCGTTGCTCAACATCAGCTTCATCGGCATCGCCACGGCCGGTTTCATTGCATGGCGCCGCAATCTCAAGGCGCAGCCGGTGCCCGCATGATTTCCGAATCGCTGATGCAGCATGTCCCCGGCTGCGAGAACGGCGATGCGCCGTACTCGCAGGAACTCATCGGCGGTGGCAAGGTCAACCGCAGCTTCCTGGTGCGTACGCGCCGCGGACGTTTCGTGGTGCGTCTCAACGAGAGCGCGGCCGCGGATCCGGGCCTCGATCGCGAACGCGAGCTGGTTCTGCATGGCGCGGCGGCGAATGCCGGCATCGCGCCGCAGGTGGTCTATGCGGCACCGGACCGTTCCTGCCTCATCACCGACTTCCTCGACGGCCGGCTGTGGACGCCGCACTACTTCACGCGCATGCGCGATCTGCGTTCGCTCGGGCAACGTCTGCGTGCGCTGCAGTCAGTGCCCGCGCCAACGGTGGCGCGCTTCGATCCGCTCGCGGCGGCGCGTCGATACGCCGACCTCATCATCGCCAGCGATCCCGATGAAGCAGGGCGCCTGCAATTCTTGTTAGCCGGCGGTGCCGAGGCGCTGTCACGCAGCGGATCGGCGCAGCGCGCGCCGTCCATCGTGCACAGCGACCTGCACCACGGCAACGTGCTCACCGCCGACCGGGTCTATTTCATCGACTGGGAGTATGCGCAGGTCGGCGATCCGCTGCTCGACCTGGCCTGTGTCATGGCGTACTACCCGCGCGCCGTGGCGCACGGCGCGTTGCTGCTGGAAGCCTCGGGCCTCGGCGATCTGGGCACTACGCCTGCGATGCTCGGCGAGCTCACCAACGTGTTCACGCTGATCACCTATCTCTGGTATCGCACTCGCCGCCTGGCACGCCACGTGCCCGGCACCGACCTGCAGATCGAATCCGCGGCCCTGCGCCGCCTGCTTTCGCTGGCGCCCGACGCGCAACCTCGGCACACTAGCGAGGCGAATTCGCGCGAAATATCGGGGCTTCAGAAAAGGAATGGCGACGTTGCAGGTGATTGATCGGGACGGTGTTTCCCATGATGTGGAGTGCAAGCCGGGGCTGAAAGTGATGGAAGTGTTGCGCGAGCTGGACTACGGCGTCGCGGCAATCTGCGGCGGCATGTGTTCGTGCGCCACCTGTCACATTTACGTCGACCCGGCCTGGGCCGGCAAGCTTCCGCCACCCATGTCCGACGAGCGTGACCTGCTCACCGAGCTTTCGCACTATCGCGAGAATTCGCGCCTGTCGTGTCAGGTTGAAATCACGCCGGCGCTGTCCGGTCTCAAGGTCACGATCGCCGAAGACGAATAGAACGTGCTCGCTTCCGCCAACTGGATCATTTTCTTTGCAGCCATCGGCGGCATCATCGCCGTGTGGCGCATCTGGCAAAACCTCGCCAAATTGCGCCAGCGCAAGAACGATTCCTGGGATGCGCGCGTGATCGACCAGCTGCGCAAGCGCGGTTCCGATCCTTTCAGACCGCACGATGTGGATTTCTTTCTCGCCTTCCCGACCAGGGAAGCCGCTGAAGGCCTGGCTGCGCAGCTGACGAGCGAAGGCTTCAAGACCGACGTGGTCGACACGCCCGAGAACGGTGAGCTGCGTTACAGCCTGCACGCGCAGAAATCGTTGCAGCTCACGGTGCCCGACATGCAGGACTTGAGTCGCCGTCTCACCGAGGCGGCGCTGGCGCAGAACGGCCGTTACGACGGCTGGAATGCCAAGCCCAATGTCCGCACCGATTCCGCGCCGGGCTGACCCGCCCTAACTTCCCGGACCAGCCGCCCGCCTCGGGAAGCTATTTCTTTTTCTCGGTCTGCTTCTTCACGGCTTCGGCCGCGGCCTTGATGGCTTCGGGATCGCCGAGGTAGCCGCTCTTGACTGGCTTCAGGCTTGCGTCGAGCTCGTATACCAGTGGCACACCGGTCGGGATGTTGAGCTCGGTGATTTCAGCCTCGCTCACGTTGTCGAGCATTTTCACCACCGCGCGCAGGCTGTTGCCGTGTGCAACCACCAGCACGTTCTTGCCAGCCAGCAGTTCCGGGACGATGCGGTCGTTCCAGAAGGGCAACACGCGCGCCAGCGTGTCTTTGAGCGATTCGGCCGCCGGTAGCACGCGCGGATCCACGTTGGCGTAACGGCGATCGAAGCGCGGATGGCGCTGATCGTCCGCGCCAAGTGGCGGCGGTGGAATGTCGTAGCTGCGACGCCAGATCTTCACCTGCGCCTCGCCGTGCTTCTCGACGGTCTGCGCCTTGTCGAGCCCCTGCAGTGAGCCGTAGTGGCGTTCGTTGAGTCGCCAGCTGCGTTCCACGGGCAGCCACATGAGATCCATCTCGTCGAGCACGCTCCACATCGTGCGGATGGCGCGCTTGAGCACCGACGTGAAGACGATGTCGGGCGTGAGCCCGGCCTTCTTGATCTCCGCGCCAGCCGATTTCGCCTCGATGCGTCCGAGCTCGGACAGGTCGACGTCGTGCCAGCCGGTGAACAGGTTTTCGACGTTCCATGTGCTCTGGCCGTGGCGTACTAGGATCAATTTACCGGGCATGCGGGTCTCCAACTGGGGGCCGCAATGTTAACCGGTCAATTGCGGAAATGCGCGTCGAGGCCGAGCTCGCAGCGGGTCCGGCGCGCGCGCCGCGTGGCGGCGAGGACCGCGAGATTCCCGGGCAGGGCCGCGCGCGATGCCGCCGCGTGGTGCAGATGCCAGGCGATGTCGCCGAACAGCAGGGTCTGGCGGCGGACAGCGCAATTCCCGAGGCGCGCGGCGAGTTCCTTGTCTTCAGGTCCCCAGCCCACGATGGCTTCGTTGAAGCCGTTCACGCGCACCAGGTCTTCGCGCCAGAACGCCTGGTTGCATCCCTTGATGGCAATGAACGAGTTGGCGAGCATCCGGCTCGCCGCGGCGAGCGCTGGTGAATGCAGTAGATAGGCGCGGCGCAGGCCGCCGAGCCCTGGTGCCCAGAATCCCGGTGTGGCTGCCGGCGCTGCAATGAGCGCGGAAGTCAGCGCTGCGTCGGCGTGCACCCGCACGCCCTGCGTGTAGAAGCCGCGGCGGGCGATCCGTCGATGATCGGCGACGAAATCCGGGTGCAGCAGCATGTCGCCGTCGATCAAGATCAGGTAGTCGGCGCTGGCGGCCGCAATCGCCAGATTGCGCAGGCGGGTGAGCCGGAATCCCTCGTGCGGTTGTGACACGGTGCGCATCGGCACGGCCGAGCGCGCCGCGAACGCGGCGATGACCGCCCGCGTCGCCGCACCCGACCCATCGTCGGCGATGACGATTTCCTCGGGCGCCACGCGCTGGCGCGCGATGCTTTCGAGCACGGCGGCCAATGCATCGGGACGCTCGTAGGTGGTGACCACCAGCGCGAGACGCATGTCCGGCAGCCTAACTGCTCGAGAGACTGCGCACCGCGTCGACGCCCACGGTGAGCGTGGCGAAGTCGGCGGTGCCGACCGCGCGCATTTCAGTGAGCGTGCGCTTCCAGCCGGCCAGTATTTCACCGCGGTGCGTGCCCCAGCGCGCGACGCGCTCGCTGAGCCGTTTCGCGCCGCGCGTATGCAGCACCTGCTGGGTGAGCTCGCGATGCGCGCGCATGGCGGCATCGCGCAGCCCGGTGCGGGCGCTGGCCTGCCACGGGCCGTCGACCGCGAGCCGGTCGATCTCGCCGTGCAACCAGTCGAGGCCCAGGTTCACACCGAGTTCGAAGTACACGCGCGCCACATCCGTCACCGGCACGCGTTGATTGCGTGCCAGCGCGACGATGTCGAGCGCGGGCTCGAGCAAGGCGAGTTGCGCGACACGGCGTGCAAGTTTTTCCGGCACACCACCGGCGGTGAGCTCCGCCAGCGTGAGGTCGTACTGCACGCGCGACTCGCCACCGATGGCCGCATCGATGCTGTCGATGAGCTGCTCGACGCCGGTGCGCAGCTCGCGCACCGCGTTGTCGATGTGCAGGTCTTTGCCGCGCTCGCGCAGCAGCCAGTAGCTGGTGTGGCGCAGCAGCCTGCCGGTCCGATAGAACATGGCGTACTGCATGTTTGCCGACACCGCGTTGTCCAGCGATTCGATGGCGGCCCACAGCGAGCGCATCGAGAAGATCTCGCGCGCGATGGTGTAGGCGCGCGAAATGGCGGCTGGATTGGCCGCGGTTTCTTCCTGCGCGCGCGCCACGAACACCGGGCCCATCCGATTGACCAGACTGTTGGTGGTGGCGGTGGCGACGATCTCGCGGCGCAGGCGGTGGCGCGGAATCTCGCGCGCGTAGCGCTTGCGCATGGGCGAGGGGAAATAGCGCTGCACTTCACTGGCGAAGTACGGATCGTCTGGCAGGTCGGAATCGAGCAGGTGATTGTTGAGCCACAACTTGCTGTAGGCCAGCACTACCGCCAGTTCCGGGCGCGTGAGCCCGATGCGCTGCTTGCGACGCTCGGCGAATTCATCATCGCCCGGCAGGAACTCTATCGCGCGGTTCAGGTGCCCGCCGCGTTCCAGGGCGCGAATCAGGCTCTGGTATTCCGACAGCCGCTCGGACGCTCGCTGCTCGAGCACCGAGATTGCCTGGCTCTGCAGGTAATTGTTACGCAGTACCAGCGCGGCCACCTCGCCCGTCATGCTGGCGAGTAGTTTGTTGCGCGCGGCGCGCGTGAGCTTCCCGCGGCGCTCGACTTCCGCCAGCAGGATCTTGATGTTCACTTCGACGTCGGAGGTGTTGACGCCAGCGGAATTGTCGATGAAGTCCGTGTTGATGCGGCCGCCGGAACGTTCGGGGCCCCCGGATTGCGCGTATTCCACGCGTCCGCGCTGCGTTGCGCCCAAGTTGCCGCCTTCACCGACGACCCTGGCGCGCAATTCGCGGCCATCGGCGCGGATGGCGTCGTTGGCGCGATCACGGGCGTCGCCCGGCGATTCGTCGCTGGCCTTGACGTAGGTGCCGATGCCGCCATTCCACAGCAGGTCCACGGGCATGCGCAGAATGGCGCGCATGACTTCGACCGGAGCCGCCGCGGCGGCTTCGATGCCCAGCAGGACCCGCGCTTCTGGTGCGAGTGCGATCGACTTGGCGGAACGCGGCCACACACCGCCGCCGCGCGAGATGAGCCTGCGTGAATAGTCGTCCCAGCTCGAACGCGGCAGGTTGAACAGCCGCTCACGTTCGCGGAAGCTGGCCGACGCATCCGGATGCGGGTCGATGAAAATGTGCCGATGATCGAAAGCCGCCACCAGCCGCGTGTGTTTCGACAGCAGCAGACCATTGCCGAACACGTCGCCGGACATGTCGCCGATGCCGGCGCAGGTGAACTCCTGCGACTGGATGTCGACGCCGATTTCACGGAAGTGCCGCTTGACGCACTCCCAGGCGCCGCGGGCCGTGATGCCCATGCGCTTGTGGTCGTAGCCCGCCGAACCGCCCGAGGCGAAGGCGTCGCCTAACCAATGGCCGTACTCGATGGAGATGGCGTTGGCGATGTCGGAGAACGTGGCCGTGCCCTTGTCGGCGGCGACCACCAGGTAGGCGTCGTCGCCGTCGCGCCGGACCACATTTGCCGGCGCAACGGTCTTGCCGTTCACGATGTTGTCGGTGAGGTCGAGCAGCGCACGAATGAAGGTCTGATAGCTGGCGATCACTTCTTTCTGCACGTCCTCGCGCGAGCCACCGGTTGGCAACCGCTTCGGATAGAAACCGCCCTTGGCGCCCACCGGGACGATCACCGTGTTCTTGACGTTTTGCGCCT
>JBDTSV010000195.1:0-30277 GCA_039930985.1 Pseudomonadota bacterium | reverse complement strand
CCGCTCGGCCTCGAGTACCAGTTGCTCGACGACGAGCGTCATCCGGACGCCAAGCTCGGCATCGACGGCAACCGTACCATCGCCTCCCTGTATGACATGTACCCGCGCGCCAAGCTCATGACCAACGTGGGAGTGGCGCCGAAGATCGACGTGTGGCAGCACGCGCGCATTGTGGCGCGCGCCGATGGGACGGTCGAGCATTGGTTGAATGGCATCAAGGTGCTGGAATTCAAACGCGGCTCCGACGATTTCCGTGCGCACGTGGCAGCCAGCAAGTTCAAGGCCACGCCGGGTTTCGGCGAAGCCCAGAAAGGCCACATCCTGCTGCAGGATCACGGCGATGCTGTGGCGTTCCGCAGCATCAAGATCCGGGACCTGAAATAGTTAGTCCCGGGCGACGGTGGCTTCGGGCACCGACGTTTCGAGGATTGCACCGAACTGCGACACGCGTTCCACGAACTGCGCGGTCTCGCGGCCGTTGGCGTAACCATGCTTTACGCGCGCATGCCAGTGCGGATCCGAGAGCCTCGGAAGGTTGGAACGGACTTCCGACCAGCGATCCGGATTCTTCTTGCGCATCTGCGTGATGATTCGCGCGTCTTCGAGATGTCCGATGCCCACGTTGTAGGCTGCCATCGCGAGCCAGGTGCGATCGGGATCGCCGATGCGTTTCGGGATGCGCTCCTTCATATATAGAAGGTAGCGAGCCCCGGCGAGGATATTCTCATCGGGCGAGAACACGTTCTTCACACCCATCTTCGTGACCGTCAGGGGCATCAGCATCATGACGCCCTGGGCACCGCGTGGTGAAACCGCCGCCGGGCGCCAGCGCGATTCCTGGTAACCGAGCGCGGCAAGCATGCGCCAGCTGAGCCCGGTGTCCCTGGCTGCTGCTTCGAACGAGGGCCGCAGGTGGGGCAGGCGAGTTTCGATGTGACTGTGGAAGTCGGCCGCCAGGCGCCTGGGCAGCCGGGCACGCTGCGCAGGCGGCTTGGAGCCGGTCGTCTTGCCGGCGGCGGGTTTCGGTTTGGGCAGCGTCGGCGCCGCATGTTCGGCGGCCGCGAGCGGCAGCGTCGCCCCCAGCGCGGCCATCCCGAAGGCCACAAAGGCCCGCCGGTTCGTCAGGTTTTTCCGCCCCTTGGCTCTTTGCATCGTTCGGTTAGAATACGCGCCCCCCGAGGGGCGGCCCTAATTTAGAAGGTGCTTCTCAAGTTTTCGGGCGCGGACGGGTACCGAAGTGGTCATAACGGCGCCGACTCGAAATCGGATGGTCGGGTAATTCCGGCACGTGAGTTCGAATCTCACCTCGTCCGCCAATTCTTTTTACGCTGAGCTCGCGTGAGATTCGAACTCACGTGCATGAGACGTGATGAGTTCGACAACTCGGCCTTGCCGAGTTGGACAGATTCGCGTCCGCGCGAATCTGGTTCCGACCGTAGGGAGGAACAAGCGACCGTCTGCGGTCGCGAGCAATCTCACCTCGTCCCGGCTTAGCGCGATCTTCTCTTTCTCTTCCCTACTTTCCCAGCTCAAACCACATAACTGCTTCTCTTCAGCAGGAATCGGGTTTCCGTGGCGCGCTTGCGCGCGTTACTCTTTTCAGCATGAACACCAACGTCACCACGCAGCTTTTCTCCACCACGCTCGACTCTCCGGTCGGCGTGCTGTCGCTCGTCGCCACGGATCGCGCGCTCGTGGCGCTGGTGTGGCGAACGGACGGCCACCATCGCGCGCTCTTCGAGCGGGCGGTCGAAAAACCGCGGCATCCGCTGATGCGCGAAACCGCGCGTCAGCTCAAAGAATATTTCGCCGGCCGGCGTCAGAAATTCGAGCTCGAGCTCGATTTCCGCGGCACGGATTTTCAGCGCCGCGTCTGGAACGCTTTGCTCGCCATTCCGTACGGAGAAACGCGCAGCTATCGGCAGGTCGCCGAACAGGTTGGCAGCCCCACGGCCGTGCGCGCGGTAGGCGCTGCGAATGGGCGAAATCCAATCGCCATCATCGCCCCGTGTCATCGGGTGATTGGCATGAACGGCGATCTCACCGGTTTCGGCGGCGGTCTCGATGCGAAGGCACATTTGCTGACGCTGGAAGCACCGCAGCGTCAACTGCTGGCCGGTTGATCAAACGCGCTCAGTTTCTCGCAAGCGTCTGGTACTGAAGTTTCAGGAAGTCCTTCTCTCGAGTGTTGTCGCAGCGCGCGATCGCCGTCTGATATGCCGCCGCCGCGTCTGCATCGCGCCCAAGCCTGCGCAGCAGCTCGGCGCGCACCGCGTGAAAGTGGTGGTATTGATCCAGCTCGAGCCCATCGACGACCGGCAGCGCTGCCGCCGCGCCTTCCAGCTCGGCGAGCGCCACGGCGCGATTCAGAGCCACCACCGGGCTCGGCGCGATCGCCATCAGCTGATCGTAGAGAGTGAGGACCTGTGCCCAGTCGGTGTCGGCCGCGCGACGCGCATCGGTGTGTACTGCGTTGATGGCCGCCTGAATCTGGTATGGCCCCGGCCGTCTGTGTTCGAGGCAACTGCGCAGGAGGGCCTGTCCTTCTTCGATCTGCGCGCGATCCCAGCGGTCTCGATCCTGCTCTGAGAGCCTCACGAGAGCGCCGGATTCGTCGACGCGCGCGCCGCGGCGTGCGTCGACCAGCAGCATCAGCGCCAGCAGTCCCACCACTTCCATCTCACCACGCAGCAGCTCCGCCAGCAGCCGGCCGAGCCGGATCGCCTCGTCGCACAGCTCGGCGCGAACCAGCGTGTCGCCCGCGGTCGCGCCGTAGCCCTCGTTGAATACCAGGTAGACGACCGCCAGCACGGCCCGAAGCCGCACCGGCAATTCCGACTCTTCCGGCACGCGATAGGGGATGCCGGCATCGCGAATCTTGGCTTTCGCGCGCGCCAGACGTTGTGCCATCGTCGCCTCGGGCATCAGGAAGGCGCGGGCGATTTCCGCCGTGGTCAACCCGCCTAACAATCTCAGGGTGAGCGCGAGTTGCGCTTCGGTCGCGATGGCCGGATGGCAACAGGTGAAAATCAGTCGCAGCCGCTCGTCGCGCACTTCGTGCTCCTCCGCCGCATCTTGTTCCAGCATCTGCATCGCGGCGTTCTGGCGGGCATCGCGGCTCGCCTCACGACGCAGGTGATCGAGAGCGCGGTTGCGCGCGGTGGTGATGATCCAGCCAGCCGGCGAGGGCGGTAGTCCGGATTGCGGCCAGTGAATCAGCGCCTTGGCGAATGCGTCCTGGACTGCCTCCTCGGCGATCTCGATGTCGCCGAGAAAGCGGACCAGGACCGCGACCGCGCGCCCATATTCGCGGCGAAAAACCGCTGCGATATCCGCTTTCAGTGATTCTCCGCGAACGGTCGTACTTCGATCGGCGTGCCGATGGCCTTCGCCAGCCTGCGGCCCCAGCCGAGCGCCGCATCGAGATCGGGCGCCTTGAGGATGGTGATGCCGCCGATCTGCTCCTTGCTTTCGATGAACGGACCATCGGTGGTGACGATGTCGCCGTTCTGGTGGCGCAGAACCGTGGCGGCGCTCGGAGGATGAAGCCCGCCACTGAAAACCCACACACCCGCCGACTGCATCTCCTTCTGGAGCGCATGCACGTCACGCATGATTCGCTGCAGGGCTTCGGGCGGTGGCTGCGTGCCACCGGCCGGATAACAAACGGAAAGCATGTACTGCTTCATGGCCTTGATCCTTTGGGGTCGCCGGCGAATTACCGGTTTTCAAGTCCTAAACGAATGGCTACCGGCAGTTTCGACAGCGGCTGGGCAAGAAACAAGTCGCCTCACGCGGTTTCGTCCCACCCCCTGTCAGCGCATGACTATGGGGATCCGTTGCCAGGCACAACTTAAGCAGCGCGGTGACGATTGGTAGCGTGACGTCTTGTCGATCCTTCATTCCACGAGGAGAGCACCATGCCGAACCGTACCCAGCATCAGGATTCTCCGGGCAAGAGCCCGAAAAATCCTGGAACGTTTTCGCCCGACGATGATGAAGCGCAGGAAGCGGAAGTGACGCCTGCGACCGATATGCCGCAACGGGCCGGGCAAGAGCAGAGTCAGGGCAAACGCAAGCAGGAAGTCGAACCGGACCCGCCGCTCGAACTGGAAGACGAAGAAGCTGAAGATGATGAGGACGACGCCGACGGACTAGGGGCTCGCCCCTGAAATGATTCGCGGCTGCCAAGCGCACCTGGCGGCCGCAGGTCGCGTTGGACTCAGGCGGCGTCGATGGATTGCGAACCGCCGTCATCCGCGCCGCGCGCGGCCATTTCGTAGGCCTGGGCGAAAGTCTCGACAAAGATGTGCGGCAGGGCTTCAGGCTGCATCTCGCACAGGCTGCGATAGAAGTCGCCGTACAGTTCCCAGTTGCCAATGGTCTTGCGACGCGAGCTGCGCTCGAAGCGCGTGGCCAGATCTCGCGGATCGAGGCGGCCGACGAAGTCGATGAACGCCGCGCGCATGGCCGCGATCATCGCTTCGTCGTGGCGGCGTCCACCGGCGAACGATTCGCGCAGCCACTGCACGGCATCGAAGCGGCGGCTGTCGTGTGCCTTGAGCAATTCCTGGATCAGTTCTTCGACACTATGCCGCTCGAGCGAGGGCAGCAGATCGCCGGGGTCTTTCTGATAGGTCACGTGCAGCTGGTTGCGCTGTCCATGCTGGCTGCGGTTGCTCTCTTTCAAGCCCAGCAGTGATTCCCGCAGCAACTGTCCGGCCAGATGCAGCATGCGCGAATGCGCATCCACGGGAAGAGTCTCCGCGCCGATACCGGCGCCACGGCAGAACGCTTGCAGTCCCGGCGTATTGTCGACCGCCTGCGGCGAGTGTGTCGGCGGCGCTGGCGTGGTTGGTGTATTGGCCTGTGCCAGTGCCGCTTGTTGTTTGGTCGCGGCCTTGGCAAGACGCGCGATGCGCCGCGCGACCGCTGCGGAGTCGACGTCGAGTTCGGGGGCGGTCGACGCCTCTTTCTGAAGTTCCTGTGTCTGGTGCAGCGCGCGCGTGCGCGACGAGACGGCCTGGCCGAATGCATTGACCGGCTTGAGCTCATCGCTCGAAATGTCGTTGCTCGCCTCGAGGAGGTTTTCCAGCAGCAGGCTGGCGCCGAGATCCTTGGGCGCGGACACGCGGCGGCTGCGCGTGCTCGTCGTGCCGGTGGCGTACAGCGCGCTGTCGTCGAGACTGAAATCGGTGGCCGAATCGATCTGCACCTGCAGGTGGTATTCACCGATGCGCAGGATGTCGCCCGACTTCAATTCGTGCGGGTTCTGATTGCCGAGCGGCTTCTCGACGTCGTTGATATACGTGCCGTTGCTGCTCGTGTCCTGCAGCAGGTAGCGGCCTTTGTGGAAAACGACACGCGCATGGCGCCCGGACACGTATCGCATGTCATCAGGCAATACCCAGTCGTTCTCGGCCGAGCGTCCTATGCTTCCGCCCGAGACTCCAAAAACGAATGTGCTCTTGTCGCCCATTCGGTGGCGATGATCGCTGATGACGCGCAACCGGAGCGCCATGGAGTACCCTCTGGGCCTAGCTTCCCGCTGCCCATGCGTGTATGAAGGGGCAGGTTAACGCTCCCCTAGTCGTCTCGATGGCATCCAGTCACATTTTCAAGATTATGTTCGTGAACCAGGGCAAGGTTTACGAGGTTTATGCCCGCAAGGTGGGCCAGGGTCGCTTGTTCGGTTTCATCGAGGTCGAGGAACTGGTGTTCGGCGAGCGTTCCACCGTGGTCCTGGACCCCGGCGAAGAACGCATCAAATCCGAGTTCACCGACGTCAAGTGCACCATGCTGCCCATGCACTCCATCCTGCGCATCGACGAAGTGAAGAAACACGGCACGAGCAAGATCAGCGCCTTCGAAGGCAGCAACGTCTCGGCGTTTCCAATGTCCATGTACTCGCCGGCGGGCGACCCGGGCGCGAAAAAATAACTTTTCGCAGCGCGGCATTCGCATTCTGTAGAATGCGCGCCTCCCATGATTGAGCTCCTCGGCGCCTCCGCAGTTTCCGATTTTCGCATCGCAAAACTGCGCCCCGCGCTCGAAGCATTGCTGCCGGGCATTGGCGCGATCAGCGCACGCTTCGTTCACTTCGTCGATCTCGAACGCGATCTTGACGCGCGTGAACGCCAACTTCTCGAGCGGTTGCTGACCTACGGGCCGAGCGACCAGGGCTCCCGCCAATCCGGCGGAGCCGAGATCGTCGTCGTGCCGCGCTTTGGAACCATCTCTCCGTGGTCGAGCAAGGCCACCGACATCGCCCGGGTGTGCGGGCTCGGTGCCGTACGCCGCGTCGAACGCGGCATCGTGTGGTCGCTCGAATTGCCGGCGAAGTCGTCGCGCGACGATCTGGCGCGTCTCGCCGCGCCACTGTTCGATCGCATGACGGAGACCGCGCTGTTGGCGCGATCCGAGGCCGGGCGACTGTTCGCGAAGGAGGTCCCGCGACCATTGCGCACGGTGTCGCTGGCCAGCGGCCGCGCGGCGCTCGTGGCGGCGAATTCCGCACTCGGGCTGGCGCTGTCGGACGACGAGATCGACTATCTAGTCACGAATTTCGCCGCGCTGGGGCGTGATCCCACCGACGTGGAGCTCATGATGTTCGCGCAGGCGAACTCCGAGCACTGCCGGCACAAGATTTTCAACGCCGACTGGATCATCGACGGCGCACGCCAACCGAAATCGCTGTTCGCCATGATCCGCAATACGCACGCGAAACACCCGCAGGGCGTGCTCTCGGCGTATCGCGACAATGCATCGGTGATCGAAGGAACGCTGGGCAAGCGTTACTTCCCGAATCCCGAGAATGACATCTACGGCGCGATCGACGAACCCATCGACATTCTCATGAAAGTCGAGACCCACAATCATCCGACCGCCATCTCGCCGTTTGCCGGCGCGGCTACGGGCTCGGGCGGCGAGATTCGCGACGAGGGTGCCACCGGGCGCGGCGCGAAACCGAAGGCGGGTCTCACCGGATTCTCCGTTTCGCACCTGCGCATTCCGGGCTTCGAGCAGCCCTGGGAAAGCACGCTCGGCAAACCCGACCGTATCGTCTCCGCGCTCGACATCATGATCGAGGGGCCGATCGGCAGCGCCGCGTTCAACAACGAATTTGGCCGGCCCAACATCTGCGGCTACTTCAGGACCTTCGAACAGGCGGCGCACGGTGATCCCGGCGGGCGCGTGCGTGGCTATCACAAGCCCATCATGATCGCGGGCGGCCTCGGCAACGTGCGGCGCAAGCACGTGGAGAAGAGTGAGATTCCCGTCGGCGCCAAACTAGTCGTACTCGGCGGACCGGCCATGCTCATCGGGTTGGGCGGCGGTGCGGCTTCTTCGGTGAACAGCGGTGCGTCCAGCGCCGATCTCGACTTCGCCTCCGTGCAGCGAGGCAATCCGGAAATCCAGCGGCGCGCGCAGGAAGTCATCGATCGTTGCAGCGCGCGCTGGACTCTCAATCCAATCCTGCTGGTTCACGACGTGGGCGCGGGCGGCCTGTCGAACGCCGTGCCCGAAGCCGTGGCGCACACGCCCGGTCGTGGCGCGCGCATCGACCTCGCGGCGATTCCGAACGACGAACCTGGCATGTCGCCCATGGAACTGTGGTGCAACGAGTCGCAGGAGCGCTATGTGCTCATCGTCGACGCGACCATGCTCGATGACTTCGCGGCAATTGCCAGGCGCGAGCGTTGTCCGTTCGCGGTCTTGGGCGACATCGACGGCACCAGCGTGCTGGTGCTCGAGGATCGCAAGAACGGCACCGAGCCGGTGAACATGCCGCTCGAGGTATTGTTGGGCAAGGCGCCGAAAATGCTGCGCGACGTGCGCCGCGTGACGCCGCCGCAGTTGGCTTTTGCGGTCGACAAACTCGACCTGCGCGATGCGGCGTATCGCCTGCTGCGTTTTCCGGCGGTCGCCGACAAGACCTTCCTGATTTCGATTGGTGATCGCACCGTCGGCGGCATGATCAGCCGCGACCAGATGGTGGGGCCGTGGCAGGTGCCGGTGGCCGACGTCGCCGTGACCACCGCCGACTACTTTGGGCAGGCAGGCGAAGCCATGGCCATGGGTGAACGCACGCCGGTGGCAGTGCTCGACGCATCCGCGTCGGGACGCCTCGCCGTCGGCGAGGCGCTGACCAACATTCTGGCGGCCGACATTGGCGCGCTGTCGAACGTGAAGCTGTCGGCCAACTGGATGGCAGCCTGCGGCGAGCCTGGCGAAGACGCCGCGTTGTACGCTACGGTTCAGGCCATCGGCGA
The DNA here is from genome assembly GCA_039930985.1 of Pseudomonadota bacterium. Classification (GTDB taxonomy): domain Bacteria; phylum Pseudomonadota; class Gammaproteobacteria; order Steroidobacterales; family Steroidobacteraceae; genus CADEED01. Next base: position 22,004 of record JBDTSV010000195.1, on the reverse strand, counting down.
GGAGCTTTGCCCGGCGCTCGGAATTGCCATTCCGGTCGGCAAGGATTCCCTGTCCATGAAGACGGTGTGGGGCGAAGGCGCGGACCGGAAATCCGTGGTCGCTCCCGTTTCACTGATCATTTCTGCATTCGCGCCTGTCGCCGATGTGCGCAAGACCTGGACGCCGCAATTGCGCACCGATCTCGGCGCCACGGTGCTGCTGCTGGTGGATCTCGGGCGCGGCGCCAATCGGCTCGGTGGTTCGGCGCTGGCACAAGTGTTCGGTGAACTCGGCAGCAAGCCGCCAGATCTCGACGACGCCAAACTACTCACGCAACTCACGGCGGCGTTGTCAGAGTTGCGTGCCCAGAATCTGGTCCTCGCGTATCACGATCGTTCCGATGGCGGCGTATTCGTCACATTGGTCGAGATGGCTTTCGCCGGGCACAGCGGCCTCGACATCCAGCTACCGCCCGGCGCCAACGGCGCTGCCGGGGCGTTGTTTGCCGAAGAGCTCGGCGTGGTGCTTCAGGTGAAAGCCGAGCACGTGACCACGGTGCAATCGGTTTTCGTGCGTCATGGCCTGGGCGAGTGGACCCACGCGATCGGCACCACGGCGCGCGACATGCGTGTGCGAATCGAGTCGGCTGGCACTCTTGTCGGTGAGTCCTGGGAAGCGCTGCGGCGCGCCTGGTCGGAGACGTCGTTCCGCATGCGACAGATGCGTGACGAGCCCGGGTGCGCGCACGAAGAATTCGCCGCGGCCTGCGACACTGGCGCGCCTGGCCTGAATGTCGCGCTCACTTTCGATCCGAACGAAGACATCGCCGCGCCGTACATCGGTACGGCGCGCCCGAAAGTTGCGGTGCTGCGCGAGCAGGGCGTGAACAGCCAGGTCGAGATGGCGGCGGTGTTCGAACGTGCGGGTTTCGAAGCGCACGACGTGCACATGACCGACCTGCTTGCGGGTCGCGTGAAGCTCAAGGACTTCCGCGGCCTGGTGGCCTGCGGCGGCTTTTCCTATGGCGACGTGCTCGGCGCGGGCGAGGGCTGGGCGAAGTCCATCCTCTATCACGCTGGCGTACGTGATGAGTTCCAGCGCTTCCTCGATCGGCAGGACACGTTCACGCTCGGCGTCTGCAACGGCTGCCAGATGTTCGCCGCGCTCAAGGAGATCGTGCCGGGCGCCGCGCACTGGCCGCGCTTCGTGCGCAATCGCGGCGAGCAATTCGAGGGCCGCTTTGCGCTGGTGGAACTCACGCCCTCGCCCTCGATATTCCTGGCCGGCATGGACGGTTCGATGCTGCCAATTGCCGTGGCTCATGGTGAGGGTCGCGCCGAGTTCGCGAGCGAAGCGGCCGCCGCCGCGTTCGCCGGTAGCACGCTGGTGGCGGCACGCTATGTCGAAGGCGACCGCCGCGTCGCCACTAACTATCCCGCCAATCCCAACGGCTCGCCGTTCGGCATCGCCGCAATCACCAACGAGGACGGGCGCGTCACGCTGACCATGCCGCATCCCGAGCGCTCGTTCCGCTACGCCCAGAACTCCTGGCGGCCGGATGGGGCGGGCGAATACTCCGGCTGGTATCGCATGTTCGGCAACGCCCGCAGGTGGGTAGGCTGATCAATTCGCGTGCCACCGCTGGCGGCGCGTAGAATCCCCGCAGGTCGCAATCGGGCGCGGGTGTGTCCACTCATCGAATAACAGGGCTGCTGCAGGCTTGGCGAGATGGCGATGACGGAGCACTTGCGGCTCTGACTCCCATCGTGCACGGTGAACTGCGCAAGCTCGCCAGAAGTTATCTGCGCGGCGAGCGTCGCGACCAGACTCTTCAGGCCACGGGCCTCGTCAATGAGTGCTACCTGCGGTTGGTCCAGGCACGGCAGGTTGAGTGGCAGAACCGTGGGCATTTCTTCGCGCTGTCCGCACGACTCATGCGCCGCATCCTCGTCGATCTGGCGCGCAGCTGGAGCTATGCCAAGCGTGGTGGCGACGCAGTACGCGTGACGCTCGATCCGGACGATGCGCGTCTGCCGATGGTTGACACCGAACGCGACCTGGTGGCTCTGGATGACGCTCTCGCCGCACTGGCAACTCTCGATGAGCGCAAGAGCCTGGTGGTCGAGCTCAAGTTCTTTGGCGGCCTCGGCAACGATGACATCGCGGCGGCGCTGGGCGTCTCGACGAAAACGGTACTGCGTGAATGGCAGGTGGCCAAGCTCTGGTTGCTCAACGAGCTGCGGTCGACATGAACGACACCACCGGCAAACGCGAGCGTTGGCAGCGCGTCGAGCACATTCTCGACGCCGCGATTGATCTGCCGGCCGAAAGTGGCGCGCGTGCCCGACTGCTCGACGAGTCGTGTGCGGGTGATGCGCCGCTGCGGCATGCCGTCGAATCGCTGCTGGCGAATGAATCCGCGGCGCGGGAATTTCTGGAAACCCCGGCGCTCGATGTCGCGGCGCAAATGCTGAATTCGCAGCCGGGCGCGGATCTTACCGGGCGACGCATCGGTCCCTACGTGGTTACGGGCTGGCTGGGTGCAGGCGGCATGGGCGATGTCTACCGAGCCCGCGACGAAAGACTCAAGCGTGACGTCGCGCTGAAAATTCTTCCCGAGTTGTTCGCGCGAGATCCCGAACGGCTGGCGCGTTTCACGCAAGAGGCACAGCTTCTGGCATCACTGCACCACGCGAATATCGCAGCAATCCATGGTTTCGAAGAATCGGATGGAGTGCGCGCCATCGCGCTCGAACTGGTCGACGGACCGACGCTCGCCGATCGGATTGCGAAGGGTGCAGTCGACCTTGACGAGGCGCTATCCATGGCGCGGCAAGTTGCCGAAGCGCTCGAGGCCGCGCATGAGCAGGGCATCGTGCATCGCGACCTGAAGCCCTCGAACATCGGGCTCTCGCCCGATGGCGCGGTGAAGGTGCTCGACTTCGGGATTGCCACGTGGCATCGCGGTGCATCCACACCTACCGAGGGCAATTTGTTAGGCACTCCCGCGTACACAAGTCCCGAACAGGTGCGCGGGCGCGCCGCCGACAAGCGCAGCGATGTGTGGGCCTTCGGCGCCGTGCTGTATGAAATGCTCGCGGGCCGGCCCGTCTTCGTGGGCGAGCGCACCGCGGAAGTTCTTCGTGCCGTGCAGAGCCAGGAGATCGACTGGAGTGCGTTGCCGGCCTCGACACCGCCTCCTGTGCAGGCACTTTTGCGACGTTGTCTTGAGCGCGATGCTCGGCAGAGACTGCGCGACATCGGCGAGGCACGCATCGTGCTCGAAAATCCACGAGCGGCCACTGGCGGCGCGGCGCCCGCGCGAAACCCGCGCGGTGCCGGGCGAGTGCTGGCCTGGAGCGTGCTCGCCGCTGCGGTCATCGTCGGTGCAGCGTCTTTTCTGCGCAGCCCATCGCCGCCGGCCGTGGCCGGCGTTGCACCGTTGCCCGTGACCCGGTTCACCTATGTGCTGCCGGATTCCCGCAAGCTCGCGCTGCCCATCCCGCGTCACGCCGTCGCAATTTCTCCGGACGGCACGGCGATTGTTTACGCATCGGCCGACCAGCTCTATCTACAGCGACTTGCCGAAACCGAAGCTCGCCCGATCGCCGGTAGCGAGTTGCCGGTGGGAATCGCCGAGCCGACGTTCTCCCCCGATGGCCGATCGATCGCATTCTGGTCGGCGAGCGATCGCACCATCCGCATCCTGCCACTAGTGGGCGGTACGGCGATGTTAGTCTGCAAGGCCGATCCGCCTTACGGTTTGAGCTGGTCGGGCGACAGCCTGTTCTTCGGCGTGCGTCAGCAGGGAATCATGCGAGTTTCGGCCAAGGGCGGAACTCCCGAGCTTGCCGTGCGCGTCGAGTTTCCGGAACAGGTGCAGGGCCCGCAGTTGTTGCCCGACGGAAAACATCTAATTTTTACGATTGCCACGGGCAACAATGTCGATCGCTGGGATCGTTCAAGTGTCGTCGTGCAGTTGCTGAGCGGCGGCCAGCGTCGCACGCTGCTCGAGAATGCGACCGATGCGCGTTACGTTGCCACCGGTCATCTGGTCTACGGGACACGCGAAGGGGTATTCGCGGTGCCGTTCGATGCGCAGCGCCTCGAGATCACCGGGGCACCCGTGGCGACCATTGCCGCGGTGCGCCGCTCGCAGGGTCGCGCGACCGGCGCGGTGCACGTATCCGTGTCGGCCAACGGTTCGGCGGCGTTCATACCCGGCGCCTTGGTGTCGCTGCAATATGCGTTCAAGGCAATCGTGGTCGCGACCCGGGCCGGCGCTCGCGAGACGCTCCCGGTACCGGACGGTCTCTACAAGGAACTACGCGTCTCGCCCGATGGCAGGCAGCTGGCCATCGCGATGCAGGATCCGAAAGAGGACGCGATCTTCATCTACGAGTTGTCCGGCAAGAGCCCGTTGCGGCGTCTCACCTTTGGCGGCAACAGCCGCGCGCCGATCTGGTCGTCCGACGGCAAGCGCGTGTTGTTCCAGTCCGATCGCGAGGGCGACCAGGCTATCTACTGGCAATTCGCCGACGGTAGCGCGCCAGCTGCGCGATTGACGCGGCCGTCAAAGGGCGAGAGCCATATGCCGGAAAGCTACCGTCCCTCGGGCGATGGCTTCTTGTACACCAATGCGTCGCAGTACGAGATGTCGTTGTGGTGGTACTCGCTGCGCGACCACTCCAGCAAGCCATTCGGCGACATTCATTCGACGCAACCGATTGGCGCGGTGTTTTCGCCGGATGGCAACTGGGTCGCGTACGTGAGCATGGAGCCGGTCAGCGCGGTGATGGGCATCTACGTGCAGCCGTTTCCGGTGACTGGCGCGCGTTATCCGTTGTTGGTGGGTCAGCTTTCCGATGCGCCCGCGAATTCGCCGCACAAACCCGCCTGGTCGCCGGACGGCAAAGAACTGTTCTACGTGCCGCGCCTCGGAGACTTCGATGCAGTTCGCGTGACTACGGAGCCGACCTTCACCTTTGGCAATCCGGTGCGCGTGCCGCGCGACTTCCTGCCGGGGCCGCCGGATGCGCGTCGCGTCTACGACGTCACACCGGACGGGCGATTTGTCGGCTTGATTTCCAAGTCTGTCGGCTACGCCGACGAACTGACGGGCTCAAAGATCCACGTGATCCTCAACTGGTTGCAGCCCGCCGCCAGCCCATGAACTTGCGATCTGCACAAGGCATGTCCGTTTTTACGAGACGTTCCCGCTTGTAAGAGAGTCGGGTGCCGTCGGCGCCCCTACTTCAGCGGGAGCGGCCATGGCCAGACTCTGGACGACGTTCGCAGCCTGCCTGGCGTTCCTCGCGCAGGCGCAAGCGGCGATGAAACCCCGGCACGCGCGCTACACGATCGCGTACTCCACATTTGCGCCGCTCAACACCGGCGTCTTCATCGCCAACGGTGATGGCAGCAACGCGCGACTGCTGGTTACGAACCCGGCCTTCGACTCGAACCCGACCCTGTCGCCGGACGGACGTTGGGTGTTGTTCACCTCGCGCCGCAACGGTTCGCCGGATATCTATCGCGTGCGCGTCGATGGCACGCATCTCGAGCGCCTTACCGACGACGTCGCGTTCGACGATCAGGCCGTGATGTCGCCTGACGGAAAGCGCGTGGCGTTCGTCTCTTCGCGCAGCGGTCAGGCGGACATCTGGCTGCTCGAACTCAAGACTCGCAAGCTGCGCAACCTCACGAATCGCGACGGTGGGGACTATCGCCCCGCGTGGTCGCCCGAGGGCGAGTGGTTAGCCTTCACTTCGGACCGCGATTCGGATGGATCGCTCGCACACACAGGACTCAATTTTGCACCACTGCAGCGGACCCAGTTGTATGTGATTCGTGCCGACGGATCGCAACTCAAGCGGCTGACGGACGCGGAAGATTGCGTCGGCGGCGCTTCCTGGTCGCCCGACGGTAAGACGATTGCATTTTTCCAGGCCGCACGCGGTGACTGGCATGTGATGTCCCGACCCTTTCCCGCGGGTGGCGTAGTCGAGTCGCAGATCGTCACCAAGGAAGTCGCGACTGGCGTTCGCACGACGGTCACGTCGGGCCCGGGCCGCAAGCTCGCACCGCAATGGTTGGGCACGAAGCGTATTGCCTGGGCGGAGTCGGATACCGAGGAGGCGGCCGAGCCGACGTCGCGGCTGCTCGACTACTGGTCCGAGGGCATCCACTTCTCCGATGGCAGCGCGGCCATCGGTGGCATCTTCGCGAGCCCGCACTGGTCCACGGATGGCAGGTCGATGGTGTTTCATCGATTCGTTGAAGAAGCCGCGCCGACACTATCCAGTACCTTCAGCCGAGACCCCATGTTCCGGCTGGTTCGCACCGGAGCCTTCCCCTCCTTTGCGCCGGACGGTCGCTTTGCATACACCACGAGTGGGGCGCGCCTTGCAGGCACCTCGCAACATCCGGTCGCGCTTCGTACGCATACGCAGATGTGGATCGCGGCTGCGAACGGTGCGAATCCTCGTCTGTTGTATTCCGACGCGGCGGGGGACGCCATCGGGCCGTCGTGGTCGCCAGCCGGCGATCGCATTGCCTTTGGCATCGGGCCCGTTCAAGTGCGACCGGGCAAATATGGGCCGGCGCAGATCGCGCTGATCAATCCCGACGGTTCGGGCTTTCGCCGGCTCACGCCGGACGACGGCGACAACTACCAGTTCGCCAGTTTCTCGCCTGACGGCAAACAACTGGTCGCGCGCGCGGCGCAGCCGACCAGCAAAGGGCTGGTCATCATCGATGTGGATTCAGGAAAGGTCACGCCGCTGACGCCCGAAGGCGGGCGCGACAACCTGCCGATGTGGTCACCAAAGGGCGATGCGATTTCTTTCACCAGCAATCGCGACGGTGACTGGGAGATCTATCGCCTGAAGCCCGATGGCACCGAGATCACGCGCCTCACGAACAGCTCTGGCAATGACGCGCACGCGGCGTGGTCGCCCGATGGCGAATGGCTGGTGTTCGGCAGCGCGCGTGGCGGATTCAAGGATGAGATGGCGCGCGGTGGTGGTGGACAGGGCGCCACCGATATTTTCGTGATGCGCGCGGACGGCAGTGATGTGCGACGTCTCACCGACGATGCGGCCGAGGAGGGCACCGCGGTGTTCGCCTGGAAATGATCCGGGAGCAATTCATGCGAGAAATACTCATGTCCTTATCGAGGGCTTTGCAGGTGCATTCATGAACGCTGTCGCCCGTCCTCGTTCGTTCGTGTGGTTGGCGCTGGGTATGTCGGCATTCATTGTCATTGCGTTTACCCGAACCTTCTACCTGCGGCCGCTGTCCGATCTGCCGCCGCTCAGCGTGCTCATGCAGGTTCACGGTGCGGTGTTCACCGCTTGGCTGGCGGTGTTTATCGCGCAGACGCGACTGATCGCGAACCGTCGCGTCGATCTGCACATGCGGTTGGGATTCGCGAGCATGGGGCTTGCGGCGCTCGTGGTGGTGATGGGGCTTCTGGGGACGGCCGCGGCCGTGGCATCGAGGCCGGTGCGCCCGACCGGACTGACCGGTGCGCAGTTCGCGGCCATCCCGATAACCACCATCACACTGTTTGGTTTGTTAGTGACGCTGGGTCTGGTGTTCAGGCGGCGCGCCGCGCTTCACAAGCGATTCATGGTGCTGGCGATGATCGCAGTGATCGCACCGGCGACATCACGGCTGATCGTCCTGCTCGGGTTGCGTGACCATTCGATGGCGGTACAGCTGCTCGTGCCGTCGGTGTTCGTTGGTTGGTGTCTGTGGACCGATTGGCGGGCGGGGCGCGGCGTGCACTGGCTCTATGTGGTCGGCGGACTCATCGTAGTGGCGTCATGGCCCATTCGGCAGATGGTCGCGGTCAGCGACTGGTGGCTGCCGATCGGCCAGTGGATTGCACGCGTCGGCGCGACCCTGATCTGAACGGGCCGCTCCGCATCTCAGCGGGCGGCGGCTTCCTGCACGAAGAACTTGCGCACCTTCATGGCGTGCTGCAGGCGGCCCTTGCGAACGTAGGCCTGGTAGAGAAAGTCTTTCATCACTTCCAGCAGCACCGCTGCCTGGTAGGTGTCGATGACCGGCAGGTCGATCAGCGGATCGGCGCTGCCCGCGAAGATGATGCGCATCACCACCGCGAATGTGTCGTCATCGATCTCGACCATTTCGCGCACGTCGGACAGTGAGTCGAACAGACGCAGCTTGGTGGAGTTGCCGAGATTGGTGAAGGCGAAACCGGCGGTGCGCCGGCACATGGACGCGAACGCCTGGAACTGGTTGTGCGAATAGCAGATGAGCGCTTCGCGAAAGAAGATCTCGACGCCTTCGGGCACATAGTTGAACGCGAACTTCTCGATCGGGCGTTCGACATCGAAGGCCTGCGGCGACAGCTCCACGCGATTGTTGGCGTAGGCCCGCGTGGCGTAACGCAGGAACACCGGCGCGGTGCACGCATGGCAGCGCATCACCAGGCCGATGGAACGCGGTTTCTGCAACAGCAGTTCATCGAACGTTGGCAGGGCCGTCGGGCTCATGCGCGAGAACGCATGGCAATGCGGGCAATTGCGCGAGGTCTCGCGCTCATCGCCGAAGTACATCGTGCCCGTCGAGTCGATGAACACGTTCATATCGCGACAGCCCCTATCTAGTTAGCGGCTTGTACTTGATGCGATGTGGCTGGGTGGCCTCTTCGCCCTTGCGCCGCTTGAGGTCTTCCATGTAGTCCTGGAAGTTGCCTTCGAACCATACCACCTCGGAGTTGCCTTCGAACGCGAGGATGTGGGTCGCGATGCGATCGAGGAACCAGCGGTCATGCGATATGACAACTGCGCAACCTGGATAGGCGAGCAGGGCCTCCTCCAGCGCGCGCAGGGTTTCCACGTCGAGGTCGTTGGTGGGCTCGTCGAGCATGAGCACGTTGCCGCCGGACTTGAGCACCTTGGCAAGATGCACGCGGTTGCGTTCACCACCCGAGAGCTCGCCGATGAGCTGCTGCTGGCCCGCGCCCTTGAAGTTGAAGCGGCCGACGTAGCCGCGCGACGGTGTTTCGTAATTGCCGACCTTGATTATGTCGAGTCCGCCGGAGATTTCTTCCCAGACGGTCTTCCGGTCGTCGAGCGACTGGCGGGACTGGTCGACGTAGGCGAGTTTTACCGAGGGACCGATGCGCAGTTCGCCCGAGTCGGCTTTTTCGAGTCCCGACATCATGCGGAACAACGTGGTCTTGCCGGCGCCGTTCGGCCCGATGATGCCGACGATGCCGCCGGCGGGCAGGCGGAAGTTCAGGTTGTCGATGAGCAGCCGATCGCCGTACGACTTGCTGAGGTTCTTGGCCTCGATGACCAGGTCGCCCAGGCGTTCGCCGGGCGGAATGTAGATCTCGTTGGTTTCGTTGCGTTCCTGGAATTCGCGCGAGGCCAGTTCCTCGTAACGCGCCACGCGCGACTTGTTCTTGGCGCGACGGCCTTTCGGGCTGGTGCGAACCCACTCGAGTTCCGTCGCGAGCTGCTTGCGCAGGTTGTCGTTGGTGCGATCTTCCGCGGCGAGTCGCGCACCTTTCTGTTCGAGCCAGGTGGAGTAGTTGCCCTGGTACGGAATGCCGTGCCCACGATCGAGTTCGAGGATCCACTCGGCGACGTTGTCGAGAAAGTAGCGATCGTGCGTGACGGCGATGACCGTGGACGGATAGGCCTCGAGGTACTTCTCGAGCCAGGCGATCGATTCGGCATCGAGATGGTTGGTGGGCTCGTCTAACAACAACATGTCGGGCGCCGACAGCAGCAGGCGGCACAACGCCACGCGGCGCTTCTCGCCGCCGGAAAGCTTGTTGATGATGGCGTCCCACGGCGGCAGGCGCAGCGCGTCGGCGGCAATTTCGAGCTTGCGCTCGAGTTCCCAGCCGCCGACGGCGTCGATGGCATCCTGCAGTTTCGACTGCTCTTCGAGCAGCTTGTTCATCTCCTCGTCTTCCATGGGCTCGGCGAACCGGTCCGAGATCTCATTGAAGCGAGCGACCTGCGCGAATGCGCCGCCGAGACCTTCCATCACGACACTGCGCACGTCCTTGTCGGGATCGAGCTGCGGTTCCTGCGGCAGATAGCCGACCTTTATTCCGGTTTGGGCGCGCGCCTCGCCTTCGAAGTTGGTGTCGATTCCGCCCATGATCTTGAGCAGAGTGGACTTGCCCGAGCCATTGAGACCCAGCACGCCGATCTTGGCGCCCGGGAAAAACGAAAGACTGATGTCGCGCAAGATGACGCGCTTGGGTGGCACAACCTTGCCAACCCGGTTCATCGTGTAGATGTATTGGGCCATGTTTCCAGTGAGATTTGCGGCGGGGAAGGCGCGGAATTCTACATCCACTGCCTGCGTGCCTGTGCTACGTTTGCCGGCGTTTTTTGAGTTCCTGAAGGGGAGAGATTCACTGTCCGCTGCAGCGTCAACCGTGCCGGCCCCGTCTGTCCTGGTAGTTGCCGGAGAGCGCCTGGCGCGCTATGGGTTCGGCGACGGCCATCCGTTCGGGCCGGACCGGCACGCCGCGTTTTTTGCCGAGTTCGTCGCACGCGGACTCGACAAGCGCGTCCGGATCATGGAAACGCGCAGCGCCACTCGTGAAGAGTTGCAGTCTTTTCACACACCGCAGTACCTCGACCTGGTCGCCAAAGCGTCGGTGACCGGGGAGGGTTACCTCGACGCCGGCGACACCCCGGCCTGGAAGGGAGTCTACGAAGCCGCCGCCGACGTGGTGGGTGCAACGCTGCTGGCTTCTGAGCAGATCATGGCGGGCAAGGCGCGCCGCGCGTTCGTTCCCATCGCCGGGCTGCATCACGCCGCGCGTGGCACCGCCGCGGGGTTCTGCGTGTTCAATGACTGCGGTGTCGCCGTGGAGATGCTGCGCCGGAATTACGGCCTGAAGCGCATTGCCTACGTGGATATCGATGCGCACCACGGCGATGGCATGTACTACGCATTCGAAAACGACCCGGACCTGATCTTCGCTGACATCCACGAAGACGGCCGTCACCTCTATCCGGGCACGGGCAGCGAGCAGGAAACCGGACGCGGCGCGGCGGTCGGCACCAAGCTCAATATCCCGGTGCCGCCGGGGTCGGATGACAAGGTGTTCGCGGCGGAATGGCCGCGCGTGCTCGCGCATCTGCGCAAGTTCGAGCCGGAATTCATCCTGCTGCAGGCTGGCGCCGACAGTGTCGAAGGCGATCCCATCACGCACATGCGATTCACCGCCGAAACCCACACGCGCGCGGCGCGCGATCTGGCCACATTGGCGGAGCAACTGGGGCACGGCCGGGTACTCGGAACGGGCGGCGGTGGATACAACCGGATCAACCTCGCGCAGGCCTGGTCGGGAGTCGTGCAGGGATTGGTTGACGTGCCAGCACCCGGCCGTAAACACAACTAATAGATCGTTTTTGCCAGCCGGGCGGGCACATCCAGTACAATTCGCGGCCCCGGGAAGCACCCGCGCGAGGCCCTGAAATGTTCCGTACCGCGATGACCATCGGCGGTTTTGACCCCGAGCTCGAGACCGCCCTCAAGAACGAACGCCAGCGCCAGGAAGATCACATCGAGCTGATCGCCTCGGAGAATTACGCCAGCCCGCGCGTGCTGGAAGCGCAGGGGTCGGTGCTCACGAACAAGTACGCGGAAGGCTACCCGGGCAAGCGCTACTACGGCGGCTGTGAATTCGTCGACGTGGCCGAGCAACTGGCCATCGATCGCGCCAAGAAACTCTTCGGCGCCGACTACGCCAACGTGCAGCCGCATTCGGGTTCGCAGGCCAACGCCGCGGCCTATCTCGCATTGATAAATCCTGGCGACACGATCCTCGGCATGAGCCTCGATCACGGCGGTCACCTCACGCACGGCGCCAAGGTGAACTTCTCGGGAAAACTATTCCGCGCCGTGCAGTACGGCATTCGTGCCGATAACGGCGAGATCGACTACGACGCGCTCGCCGCGCAGGCGCTGGCCGAAAAACCCAGGATGGTCATCGCGGGTTTCTCGGCGTACTCGCGCATTCTCGATTTCAAGAAATTCCGCGAGATCGCGGATTCCGTCGGCGCCTATCTCATGGTCGACATGGCGCACGTCGCAGGTCTGGTCGCGGCGGGTGAATATCCGAACCCCGTGCCCTATGCCGACGTCGTCACCACCACCACTCACAAGACGCTGCGCGGCCCGCGCGGTGGCCTGATCCTGGCGCGCGCCAATGACGCGCTGACCAAGAAATTCAATTCGCTGGTGTTCCCGGGCACGCAGGGCGGCCCGCTCATGCACGTCATCGCCGCCAAGGCGGTCGCGTTCCTCGAAGCGTTGCAACCCGAGTTCAGGGAATACCAGAAGCAGGTCGTTGCCAACGCGCGCGCCATGGCCACGCGCCTGCAGAAGCGCAACTTCAAGATCGTCTGCGGCGGTACCGACAATCACCTGTTCCTGCTCGATCTCTCTAACAAAGACATCACCGGCAAGGACGCGGACGCGGCGCTCGGCAAGGCGCACATCACCGTCAACAAGAACGCGGTACCCAATGATCCGCGGCCGCCGATGATCACCAGCGGCATCCGCATCGGCACGCCGGCCGGCACCACGCGCGGCTTCAAGGAGCGCGAGTTCGAGCAGATCGCGGACCTGGTCGCCGACGTGCTCGACGCCAACGGCAGCGAAGCGGCGATCGACAAGGCGCGTGCGGCGGCCACCGAGCTGTGCCGGCGCTATCCGGTCTACGGGCCGTGAGCAACCGATAGCCAACGCGAGGGCGTGCCATGCACTGTCCCTTCTGTGCCCACGACGACACCAAGGTAAACGACTCGCGGCTGGCGGCCGAAGGCACACAGATTCGCCGGCGGCGCGAGTGCCTGGCCTGCGGCGAGCGTTTCACCACGTTCGAAACCGCCGAGCTGGTAATGCCGCTGGTGGTCAAGAACGATCAGCGCCGCGTGCCGTTCGACGAAAACAAGCTGCGCGGTGGACTGCACAAGGCTCTGGAAAAACGCCCGGTGTCGCGCGAATCCGTTGAGGACGCCGTGGGCCACATCACGCGCAAATTGCGCAGCCTCGGTGAGCGTGAGGTCACGTCGCGCCAGATCGGCGAAATAGTCATGGAAGAATTGCACAAACTCGATGAAGTGGCCTACGTGCGTTACGCCTCGGTGTATCGGCACTTCCAGGACGTCGAAGCGTTTCGCGACGAGATCGACCGCCTGCGGCACCGCCGCGGCAAAGTGCCGAGCGAAGACCAGATGTCATTGTTGCCGGGCGAAGTGCCGGCGAAGAAACCCGGCAAGGAGCGCAAATGAAATTCAGCGCCTTCGATGAGGCGGCCATGCGCCGCGCGCTCGAAATCGCCGAGCGCGGCCTGTACACCACGCACCCGAATCCGCGCGTGGGCGCAGTGCTGGCGCGCGACGAAGAGATCGTCGGCGAGGGCTGGCACGAACGAGCCGGCGAACCGCATGCCGAACCCATCGCGATCCGCGCCGCCGGCGACCGCGCGCGCGGCGCCACGGCTTACGTGACGCTGGAACCCTGCAGCCATCAGGGCCGCACTCCGCCGTGCGTCGAGGTACTGCTGGCTGCCGGCGTGCGTCGCGTGGTGTACGCGGTCGGCGATCCCAATCCGCGCGTGAACGGTGCCGGCGCCAGGCGCCTGAAAGAGGCGGGGCTCATCGTGCAGTCCGGGTTGTTAGCGTCCGAATCGGAGGCGCTCAATGCCGGCTTTCTCATGCGCATGCGCCACCAGCGTCCATTCGTGCGCCTGAAGACCGGCGCCAGTCTCGATGGCCGCGTGGCGCTCGCCAACGGCAAGAGCAAATGGATTACGAGCGAATTGGCGCGCGCCGACGTGCAGCATTGGCGCGCGCAGAGTGGCGCCCTGCTGACCACCGCGGCCACCGTGCTGGCCGATGATCCGCGCCTCGACGTGCGCATCGAAACGCCGCGCCAGCCCATGCGGGTGGTGCTCGACCGGCGCCGCAGGTTGCGCAAGACCGCCCGCATCCTGGCGCCACCGGGCGACGTGCTGGTTTTTTCCGCGCCCACGGCGGCGCGCAAGGGCGGCCCGACGGAGGAAAGATTGGGCAACGCGCGCGTCGAACGCATTCGTGTCGCGCGCGCTCACCTGGATCTCGCCGCGGTGCTTGGCCGCCTGGCGGAGCTGGAGGTGAACGACGTGCTGGTGGAAGCCGGCTCACGTCTTTCGGGCGCATTGTTCGCCGCCGGCCTCGTCGACGAGTGGCTGCTGTACATCGCTCCAAAATTATTGGGCAAGGATGCGAAACCGTTGGCGGCGCTGGCGAGACTCACCAGTCTCGAAGCCGCACCGGAATTCGTGCTCATAGACTCAAAACCGGTCGGACCAGACCTGCGCCTGCGGCTGCAGCCGAAGAAACGAGGGGAGTAGTTTGTTCACGGGCATCGTTCAGGAAGTCGGCGCGTTGCTGCGCGTCGAGGCGCGCGGCGGAACGGGCTCCGCGACAGACAGCCGCATCGAAGTGGGCTTTGCGAGCATCGCGCGTAACCGTCTCAACCTCGGGGACAGCATCTGCGTGGACGGCGTGTGCCTCACGGTTGCCGCGCTCGAGCCGGATAGTTTTCATGCCGATGTTTCCGGCGAAACCTTGCGCGTGACGACGCTCGGCGCCAAACGCGCTGGTGCGCGCTTCAATCTGGAACCTTCCCTGCGTGTGGGCGACAGTCTGGGTGGGCACTGGGTGTCGGGTCACGTCGATGGCATCGCCGAAGTTGTCGAAACCCGCCAGGATGCGCGGTCGCTCGAGGTGCGGTTCGCCGCGCCAAAGGCGCTGGCGCGTTACATCGCCCGCAAGGGCTCGGTGACGCTCGATGGCGTCAGCCTCACCGTGAATGCCGTCGACGGCGTAGAGTTCGTCGTGAATCTCATTCCGCACACGCTCGAAGTCACCACGCTCGGCGCGCTGGTCAAAGGTGCGCGCGTCAACCTGGAAATCGATCTGCTGGCGCGTTACGTCGAGCGTCTGGGCATGGAAACACCCGATACATGAAGCCGCTCAACAGCATCGAAGAGATTCTCGCCGACATCGCCGCCGGCCGGATGGTCGTCATCATGGATGACGAGGATCGCGAGAACGAAGGCGACCTCATCATGGCCGCCAGCAAAGTGCGTGCGGAAGACATCAACTTCATGGCGCGCTTCGGCCGCGGATTGATCTGCCTCACACTGACCGCCGAGCGCTGCAAGCAGCTGCGTCTGCCACTCATGGTCATCGAGACGCACCGCGAACACCGCACCAATTTCACGCTGTCCATCGAAGCCGCCGAAGGCGTCACCACCGGTATCTCCGCGCACGATCGCGCGCACACCGTCATCACCGCGGTCAAGCCGAATGCGCGGCCCGAAGACCTGCGACAGCCGGGACACATCTTCCCGGTGATGGCGCAGCCTGGCGGCGTGCTGACGCGAGCCGGACACACCGAAGCGGGTTGCGATCTGGCGCGTCTTGCCGGCCTCGATGCGTCCGCCGTGATCGTCGAGATCATGAATGACGACGGCACCATGGCGCGCCGCCCGGACCTTGAGTCGTTCGCGGCCCAGCACAAACTCAAGGTCGGCACGATCGCCGACCTGATTCGCTACCGGCTGCGCCAGGAACGCTCGGTGGAGCGCATCGCCGAGCAGCAGGTGGACACGGAATTCGGTGAGTTCAAGTTGTTAGCCTACGAAGACCACGTGCATCGCGACGTGCACCTGGCGCTGGTGCGCGGCAATCTGGAAAAGACGCCCTCGCCGCTGGTGCGGGTGCATCCCATCGACACCTTGTCCGACCTGGTCGGCGTGCGCGGCCTCGGCCGCACCTGGACCCTGCGCGAGGCGATGCAGCGGATAGCCGAAGTCGGCACCGGCATCGTCATCGTACTGCGCGATCACACCACGCCGCGCGAGCTCGCGGATGCCGTGAGCGCGCTCGGACAGCGTGCTGGTCACCTGGCGCCCGCGCATGCGGGGCCGCAGGTGCTGCGTACCTACGGCATCGGCGCGCAGATTCTCAAGGATCTCGGAGTGACGCGCATGCAAGTGTTGTCGGCTCCCAAGCAGCTGCAGGGCATCGCGGCGTTCGGCCTCGAGATCACCGGCTACGTGGCGGAGTAGGACCGCTATACTCCCGCGCCCATGACCGGATCCCTGACCAGCAATGTCGTTCTCGACGCGCGCCAGCGCCGCGTCGTCATCATCGCCGCGCGTTTCAACGCGCCACTCGTCGACCAGCTGGTCGAAGGTGCCACCCGGGCCTGGAGCGATCATGGCGGCGAGGCTGCGCGCCTGTTGCTCGAGCGTGTGCCCGGCGCGTTCGAGCTGCCACTGGCGGCCAAGATGTTCGCGGCCGGCGGCGGCGTCGACGCGGTAATCGCCCTGGGCTGCGTGATTCGCGGCGACACACCGCATTTCGAGTATGTCGCCGGGGAGTGTGCGCGCGGCCTCATGGATGCCGGTCTCGCCACCGGTGTGCCAGTGATCTTCGGCGTGTTGACCACCGAAACCCTCGCGCAGGCCGAAGAACGTGCCGACCTCAAACGCATGAACAAGGGGCGCGAATCGATGCAGGCCGCGCTCGAGATGATCCAACTACTGGCGCCGGCCGCGCGTTCGCCGCGCACGGTGCGCAATCCCGGCAGGCGCGCGAGGAAGCGACAATGACTCGCGGGGTACGCTTCAACCCGGCATCGGCACGTCGCGCGGTGGCGCGCAAACTCGCCATGCAGGCGCTGTATCGCTGGCAGCTCAACCATGCTCCGTGGCAGGACGTGCTCAACGAGTTCGCTGCCGAGGAAGACATGCGCAAGGCCGATCGCGGTTACTTCAATCAACTGGTCACCGACGTTTGCGGCGGCAGCGAAGCTCTCGATACCGCGCTCGCTGGCTGGATGGATCGCAAGCCCAACGAGCTCGATCCGGTGGAGCATGCGGTTCTGTGGGTGGGCGCGCACGAATTGCGCTCGGCTCCCGACGTGCCGTATCGCGTCGTGATCAACGAAGCCGTCGGCCTCGCCAAACGTTTTGGTGCCACCGACAGCCACAAGTTCGTCAACGCGGTGTTGGACGCCGCCGCTCGTGAACTTCGCCCTCTCGAGCACTAGTTCTACCATTCTCATGAACGGCGCCGCTTCGGCGACGTTTAGGAGTGGGGCGTAAGCCCCTGACAAGTGCAATCCGAATTCGAGCTCATCGGCAAATACTTCACGCACCTCGGCGCCGAGCGTGCCGACGTGCGCATCGGGGTGGGCGATGACGGCGCGGTGCTCATGCCGCCATCGTCGCGCGAGTTGGTGGCGGTCACCGATACACTGGTGGAAGGCGTGCACTTTCCGGTGAATTCCGCACCCGCATCAATCGGGCACCGCGCCTTTGCCGTCAATCTTTCCGATCTTGCCGCCATGGGCGCAGAGCCCGCCTGGGGTCTGCTCGCGCTCACGATGCCGAATTCCGACGAGGCGTGGCTGGCGCAATTCGCTCGTGCCGCGGGCGATCTGTGCCGCAAACATGGCGTGTCGCTCGTCGGCGGCGACACCACGCGCGGGCCGCTCGCAATCACGGTCACGATGCTTGGCATCGTGCCCATCGGCGTCGCGCTCGAGCGCAGAGGCGGTCAGTCGGGCGATGCGGTCTTCATCACCGGCTCGCCGGGCGATGCGGCCGCCGGTCTCGCACTGGAGCAAGGCCGGCTGCACGTCACCGATCCAATGTCCGCGCAGATTCTTCGCGATCGCTTCCTGTTTCCGACGCCGCGCTGCGACATCGGTGTTGCACTGCGAGGGCTGGCCAGCGCCTGCATCGACGTTTCCGACGGACTCGGAGGCGACCTGGAGAAGCTCTGCGCCGCGAGCGGTTGCGGCGCGGAAGTCGATGCCGCGGCGCTCCCGGTGTCGGAGTCCTTGCTAGGCGCCGTGGGACGAGAATTGGCGCGCGAATATGCGCTGACCGGCGGCGACGACTATGAATTGTTGTTCACCGTGCCGCTGGCGCGGCTTGGCGCGATGACCAGCGCGGTCGCCCACGGCCTGGGACCGGTGACGCGAATCGGCAGCCTGGTTGGCCGGCCCGGCGTCAGGGTATTCGCGCGTGGTGGTGTGATGCAGTTCTCGGGCGCCGGTTTCGATCACTTCGCCAGGTAGCCGCGCGCCAGGCCGTTTGGTCGCCACCAGTGATCCGGGAAGCGGGTCACATCCCATGCGCGCCGGCGGCCGTATTCTGCCGACACCTTTACATGGGACAGCTTAGGTTCGGGAAAGCCTGTGCCGACGCTTTTCTTACGTCGCAACCACGATGACGCTGCAAGCTACAACGACCGGCACTGACGCTCAGGCGCAGAAGATCCTCGAGAACCGCAACGTTCCGGATCGCATTGGTAAGTATGTGATCATCAATGAGGTGGGTCGCGGTTCCACCGGCACCGTCTATCTATCGCACGACTCCTATTATGGCCGTGACGTGGCGATCAAGGTCTACAACCTGGACCAGGATCCGACCGACGAGCGCGCCAAGATCGCCCGCAAGATGTTCCTGTCGGAAGCGCACATGGTCGGCATGCTGCAGCATCCGCACATCCTCCCCATCTACGATGCCGGGGAGGAAAACGGCCGCTGCTACATCGTCACCGAGCACGTGCACGGCGCGCGCACGCTGTCGGCCTACTGCCGGCCTGACAACCTGCTGCGCGTCGATGACGTGGTCGAGATCATGTTCAAGTGCGCCAAGGCGCTGCACTACGCTCATACGCGTGGGGTCATACACCGCGACATCAAGCCTTCCAACATCATGCTCACGCAGGACTCGGATGTGCGCATCATCGACTTCGGCATCGCGCTGGTCGCGGATTCGGAGATCTCGCGCATCGAGGGCATCGCCGGCAGCCCGTCGTACATGTCACCCGAGCAGGTGCAGAGCCTCGAGCTCACGCATCACTCCGATTTGTATTCGCTCGGCGCGGTGATGTACGAGCTCCTGACCGGTATTCGCCCGTTCCGCGCCGGCAACCTGGTCAAACTACTGCACCAGATCGTCTACGCCACGCCGCCGCCGATCCACACGCAGCGCAAGGACATCCCCGAGGAACTCGAGGCGATCGTCGCGCAGGCGATGCTCAAGACACCCGACAAGCGCCAGAAGTCGGGCGCCGACTTTGCGGCCGAGCTCACGCGTGTGCACCAGCGCCTGCGCGAGCAGAACTCCCGCGTCGATCAGCAGGAGCAGTTCGATGTATTGCGTCGCCTGCGCTTCTTCCACGAGTTTTCGCACGCCGAGATCTGGGAGGTGCTGCGCGCCAGCACCATGCAGGATTACCCGGCTGGCGAGGAGATCGTGAAGGAAGGCGAGATGGACGATCGCTTCTACATTCTCGTCAACGGCCGCTGCCTGGTCGAACGCCACGGCAAGACCATCGGCGCCATCGACAGCGGCGACTGTTTCGGCGAAACCAGCTATGTACGCGGCGCGCGCCGCACCGCGACGATCAAATCGGAGACCACCGTTTCCGTATTGCGCGTGAGCTCGACATTGCTGGAGCAGGTATCCGCTGCCTGTCAGCTGCGTTTCAACCGGGTGTTCCTGCGCGCGCTCATAGGCCGCCTGCAAGGCAACGACCAACCGCTCGAGTAATCGTTCAGAGGTTGCCTAGAAAGAATATTGCGTTCGTAACGCAAAGACATTCAGGTCCTGGCCGATCTCGACGCCGGGCGGCGGCGTGGCCGGCGACGGACCGAACGGCGTGAGATTGCCGGGTCCGGCGGGGTTGAGCCGATCCACGCTGACCAGAAGATAGTTCATCATCACCTTGAAGTTCGGGTGGAGGTACCAGTTCACCCCGAGCGTGAAGACGCGTTGCTCGCCGCCACGGACGCTGCCGGGGATGGCGGCCGTGCCCTCGAGGCCTTCCTCGAAATTCAGATTCATGCGGCTGTAACGCGCCGCCAGTTCCCAGGCGCCGAATCCTCCCGCGCTCGAGAACGTCACCTTCGGCCGCGGATTCTGGAACGAGCCCGTGACCGGGTTGTAGCGCCGGCTTTCGCCCGTGACCAGCCAGCTCCCCTGCAGGTAGAAGCCCTTGAAGTCCGGATCCGGCAGCGCCGTGGGCGCGCGCCGTGCGATGTCGAACCAGAAGTGCTCGCCCTGTAGATAGACACTTTTCCAGTTGGCGCCGAACTCAACGCCGAAAACGGTGGCATGCGCCGCGTCGAGGACACCAGTGTCGATGAGGCGCGTGCTGTCGACGCGAACCTCGGGGCGATCGCGGAGCCGGATGCCGTGGCGCGGCGGCGTTGCCGAGGAGCCGAGATCGGCGGGCGTGACGACATAGGTGCCCGAGGCGCCGAGATGCAAGGTGTAGTCGGCGCCGGTGGCGATGAGTCCGCCGGCGCCGCCCAGCGTGCGAGACAGCTCGGAAACGCCGGCGCGTTCGATGAACGGCAGGTCCTCGGGGGTTGCGCCGTCATCCATGTTGGACGGTGGCGAGAAGGCGCCGAGCTGAAACGTGAACGGCGCCAGTCCGGTGTAGGCGATCCAGGCGTCGTTGATGCGCGTGGGGCCCTCGGTGCCGGCGCCGCCGAGCTCGAGCAGCAACCGGTAGTTGAAGTCGCGCGAGATAGTCCCTTCGACGCCGAAGCGAGCGCGGCGGAAATAGAGCCCTTCGCTGAAGTCACGCGCCGCGTTCGTTTCGCGATTGGGAGCGGCGCCCACCGAGCCACGACGAAAATCCTGGTCGAGCGGGCCTTCAGCGCTTTCGCCGTAGATCGCCGAATCGATCTGCACGTTGGCGCGCAGGGCGATCGACGAGCGGCCATCGGCGGCCGTGATGGTCGGGCGGCATTGGTCAGCGACAGCTTCGGAACTTCCTGCGTCGCGATCGTCGCCTGGCCGAGCTGGCGCGTGAGCGCCTCGAGCTGTGCCTATTGCGCTTCCAGTAGTTTGGCCTGCACCTCGAGCTGGGCCCGTTGCGCGGTGATCGCGGTGCGCAGCGCCTCGATCTGCGCGTTCAGCGGCGGGTCGTCCGCGGACCAGCAATGGCTGGCGCCGCCCAGCAAGGTGGCCGCTGCCGCCGCGCGTAGCACGAGTGAGCGTTTCACCGGGTGAGCTCCAGGAATCCGAACTTGCGCCATGCTATTTGCGCCTGTTCGCCCGCGAGAAATGAAATGAAGGCTGCCGCTTCGGGCCTGGCGCCGCGGATCGCGGCCACGGGGTAGGTGATTGGCGCGTAAGTGTTCGCCGGAAAGAGGTCCACGACGCGTATCTTGGAATCGACTGCCGCGTCGGTGGCATAGACGATTCCGAGAGGAGCCTCGCCGCGCGCGACAAACAACATGGCGCTGCGCACATTGTCGGCGCGCACCAGCCGGTCGGCGACGCTGCCCCACACGCCGAGCGTGGTCAGCGCCGAGCGCGCGTAGCGGCCCACCGGCACGGTATCGGGATCGCCGGTTGCGAGGCGGCCTTGGCCGAGTGCCTCGGCGAGCTTGAAGCCCGGTGCGATCTTGAGCTTGATCGTGCTGTCAGCGGGCGCGATGAGGACCAGCCGGTTGCCGACCAGGTTCCGGCGCGAGGTCTTTTCGAGAAGATCGCGGGATTGCAGATAGTCCATCCATTCCTGGTCGGCGGAGACGAAGACGTCGGCTGCGCCACCCGCTTCGATCTGCCGCGCGAGCACCGCGCTCGCTGCGAACGAAAGCTTCACGGTCACGCCCGAGGATTTTTCCCAGGCGAGCGCCAGCTCGCCGAGAACGTTGGTGAGCGACGCGGCGGCGAAGACCAGCAGCCGTGGCTTCTGCGGATCGGCGGCTGCCGCCGGCGCCCCCGACGCCAAGACGAGCGTGCACGCCAACAAAAGATTCATCGGCAGCTTGGAGAATCTCAGGGTGATCATGCGCTCCTGGCACCGTTGTGCTTCAATTCCCGCTAGTTACCGCCAGGCATTACGGGCGACGGAGTGTACCGATGAATCTGCGACGCATCACTTCTTCGAGCGTGGCGCTGTTGGGTCTGATGGCGGCC
>JBDTSV010000194.1:0-34490 GCA_039930985.1 Pseudomonadota bacterium | reverse complement strand
GGTTGCCGGCAACCGGCCTGCCCTGCTGTTTGCTTTCCTGGAGTTTCTTCAGTGCACGTTCAACGAGGCTCATGGGTGTACTTACGATCCTTTCATGGGCAGACGAATACCCATGCGACTGAGCTGCAGAACAATTGCACCGATCACGAACAGTCCACCGATTGCCACGGCGTAACGTATGTAAGATTTGCGACGGGTGTGATTTTGCCGCTCGACCCACGACATGCTGACCGAGCCCAGCACCACGAGGCCGGTGCTCTCCGCCAGGCCTTTGACCGAGGTGAACACCGGCCGCAGCGTGTGCAGTACAAAGGCAATCGCGCCACCGGCGCCGATCGATCCCAGCAGCACGCCGAGAATCAGCAACGAACGCATGGGGCTGATCGGCGTGAAATCGGCGTTTGGCGGTTCGACCACGTTGAAGCGCACCGAGCCGCTCGTCGAAGCTTCCTCGCCGAGACGGGATTTCTCCAGCCGCTCGACCAACGCCGTGTAGTTGGCCTTGGTTACGTCATAGTCGCGATTGAGGCGCGCGTACTCGGCTTCGACCTGCGGCATGGTGTCGAGATTGCCGCGCAACTCGGCCACTTTGGACTGGTGTCCGTAGAGCTCGCGCCGCAAGGAGGCGATCTCCACGTCGGTCTGGTTCAATGCGAGCTGGATGCTCTGGTAGACGGGATTCGCGCCGACACCGCTCGCGGCAATCGCCACTGGATCACCGCGCTTCAGTGCTTCGATTTCGGTGGCGCGTCGCGCCTTGAGCTGTTCGAGATTTTCACGAGCCGCGAGCACGTCAGGATGCCGGTCGGTGAAGCGCAGCAGCAACTCGTCGAGACGCGCCTGCGTCTCCTTGATACGCGACATGGTGTCGCCGCCGGCGGATCCGGCCGTGCCGCCCTGCTGCGTTCCCACCATACCGCTGGACGCGGCCACTGGCATGTCACCGCGCAGCTGGCGCGCGAGTTCGTCACGGCGCGAAGTGGCGACCGCGAGCGACGTCTGGGTCTTGGTCACCGCATCGATCTCGAGCTGAAGTCGCGCGAAGTAGCCGCCGGACTCGGCGGGCATCATGCCCACGTTACCTTTCTTGAAATCCGCGAGGCGATCTTCGGCTTCACGCAGCCGCTTCTCGAGTTCGCCAATCTGCGTCTCGAGGAATTTCTGCGCGCCTTCGGAACCTTCTTTCTTTCCGCCGAGCGTCTTCTCGATGAGATTGGTCTGCAGGATCTCGACCACCTTGAGCGCGCGTTCACGCGAGGTGTCCTTGTAGCGGATCGAATAGATGTTGCCGGCCTCGCGATCGTTGTTCTCGCCGGCCGAGGCGACACCGATTTCGACATGCTCGCGCATGGCGGCAAGTGCCAGGAGCGCCTGCTGCGGATTCATCGTGCGCCGGTCGATGAGGCCCACCTGCGCGGCGACGGGCTCGAGCTGCGGATGCGACAGCAGCGACTGACGCACGAGATTGAGCTGCGAGTTCACGTCCTGATCGAGCGTGAGCCCCTGCGTCGCAGATTTCACCGCGGTGCGAGTGTCAACGAACACGCGCGAACTCGCCTGGTACATGTCGGACATCGCAAATATCGCCGCCCACCCCACCACCGCCAGCAGCCAAGCGCCAAGCAGCGCGAAGCGCCGGAAGCGCCAGGAGCCGTGGACCATTTCGATGATCTGTTGAAGGATTTCTTGCATGGCTTCAGAACCGCGATTCGGGAACGACGATCACGTCGCCAGGGCGCAGGGCAATGTTCTGTTTCATGTCACCACCATTCACCAGCGCCGACAACTTGACCTTGATCTCGTGCGACTTGCCGTTCTCGGACCGGACCAACTTGGCGCGATTGCCCGCGGCGAACGGTCCCAGGCCACCCACGGCGAGCACCGCATCGAGCACCGTCAGCCCTTCGCGATAGGCGATCGACTGCGGGTGCACCACCTGGCCTATGACCTTGACCTGACTGAACGCGGCCATGGGCTGAGTGACGATCACATTGATCTGCGGGGAACGAACGTATTCACCGAGGACCTTTTCGACGTCGCGTGCGAGCCGGGACGGTGTCTTGCCGACGGCGACCATATCTTCGACCAGCGGCGTGGAAATCTTGCCATCCGGCCGCACCGGAACAGTGACCGTCAGCTCCGGATTTCGCCACACGTAGACCTGTAACGTATCCCCCGGGCCTATCACGTAGTCGTTGTCGACCTTGCTCTCAGCGGGAGGTGGCAAGGCCGCGGCAGGCGGCGCCTCGGTCGCGGGCTTGGCGGTCGCCGGCGGCGGATTCGCCGCCCAGGCGCAAGACCAGCCGAGGAGCGCAGTCAGTACGACAGCAGCCTGGCGCGCGGAAGAGAAAGTCGATGTTTGGTTTATGTTCATGTCGCCGTTCGAAGCGGGTTTTGGGCCCGAAATTTGCGGCG
The DNA here is from genome assembly GCA_039930985.1 of Pseudomonadota bacterium. Classification (GTDB taxonomy): domain Bacteria; phylum Pseudomonadota; class Gammaproteobacteria; order Steroidobacterales; family Steroidobacteraceae; genus CADEED01. The sequence continues at coordinate 32,075 of JBDTSV010000194.1, read as the reverse complement.
AGACTATCAGATACCCCCCCCAGCGGGCGGGGCTGCAAGGAACGTGTTTCGGCCGATGAGAACTCCGTCCAGAAGTGCCCCGGCGCTGGCCTCTACGACCCTTCACCCAGCTCTTTCAACAGATTGCGCGCCTGCGCCGCCTGCGCAAAAGCGGGGTCGGCCAGCAACCGTTTCAGCGACGCCCGGGCGTCGTCCGTCCGGCCACCCTTCGCCAGGGCAACCGCATGGTGGTAGCGCATCTCTGGGGTCGCCCCTCGTCCACCAATCGCCCGTTCGAGGACCGGCAGCGCGTCGGCGGGCTTGCCGGCTTCCACAAGAATCCAGCCGTAGGTGTCCGCGATGGCGGGCATCTCGGGCGCAATGTCGTAAGCCAGCTTCGCGGTCGCTTCGGCACGCGAATCCTTCGCCTGCTGGTAGAGCCAGGCCAGATTGTTGAGCGCCATCGCCCCCGGACGGCCGCCAGCCATCACCTGTTCGTACTGCACGATCGCTCCCGGGTACTGACCTTGCTCCAGCAGTGACTGCGCGTACACCATGCGCGCGGTCAGATCCTTCGGTTCGCGTCGCAACCAGTCGGTGAGCAGCGCGTCGGCCGCGGGAAGCCGCCCGATCTTGCGGGACTGATAGACACGGATGGCCGTGACGCTGGACGGCTCGAGCCGATAGGCATCGGCATAGGCATTCGCCGCGGCCGCCCCGTCGCGTAATGCGAAGTGCAGGTCGCCCTCGAGAATGGCGGCGCCAGCATCGTGCGGATGCGCCTTGCGCATCTGCGTCGCGCGGGCCAGCGCCTGCGGCTTGCGCCCTTCCTTCAATTCGAGCCCGATCATCAAACTATTGGCGGCGATGCCCTGCGGATCGATGTCGAGGGCTTTCTGGATGGCGTCGCGCGCGGCCGCCTGATCGCCCCGCGCAACCAGCACGCGCGCGACTTCGAGGTACCAAGATGGATTGCGTGGCTCGCGGCGAACCGCGGCGCGAAACTGATTGAGAGCCTCGTCATAGCGGCCGGCCTCGGTGTACAGACGGCCGGTGACTACCGCGACGGTGGGATTGCTCTCGGCCAGCAGCGCAAGTTCGCGTAAGACATCGTCGGCCTCGCGCGTGTTTCGCTCGCGCAGGTACTGCGCCGCCAGCAGCACTCGTGGCTCGATGGCCTTTTTATCGGCATTTCGCGCGGTCTCGAGTGCCGCGGTGGCCGCATTCGGGTTCTTGTTGCGCATCTCGAGCTGCGCAAGCGAGAGATGCGCGGCCTGATTCGCCGGATCGACGTCGAGCAATTTCTGCAGCGCGGCCCGTGCCGCCAGGTCGTCGCCCGCGGCGACTTCGAGGCGCGCCAGGCTCGACAAACTACTCAGGTTGGCCGGTTCGATTGCGATGGAGCTGCGAAGCAGCTCGCGAGCGCGGACGAAATTGCGATTCTGCGCGTAAAAACTCGCGGCGATGTTGAGTACGCCGATGTCGCTGGCGTGCGCCTTGACGATTGTCTCGACCTCAGTCTGCGCCGCTTGCGGACTCTTGCCGGCGGCAATCGCCGCGATCAGGAGGCGCTCGCGCCGCACACTGCCGGGCTGCGCCGGCAGCGAGTCGAGCAGGTCGATTGCCTCGGCGTGGCGGCCGGCGGTGAAATATGCGAGCGCGAGATCGAACTTGAGATCGAGGTTGGCGGGTTGGCCGGCAACGCTGCGTTTCAATAGTTCGATGGCCACAGCTTCGTCGCCACGCTGCAGATTGGCCCAGGCGAGCAATGACTCCACTTGCGGATCGGTGGTCGCCGATTCCTGCGCCGGCATCAGTACCTGCATCGCGACATCGGGGCGCCGCAACCGCAGATTCACATCGGCCAGCAGCTTTCGCGCCTCCATGTTCTCCGGAGACTGGGCGACGAGCTCGGCGAGCTGCGCTTCGGCCTGGTGATAGTTGCCATTGGCGAGCAGCGCGGCACCGAGCACCATTTTCGCCATGGGATGATTTGGTGCGGCAGCAATGACCTTCTGCCCCTCGGTGACGGCCAGCGGGTAGTTTTGTTCGGCCATGGCGATACGCGCGCCCAGCAGGTGCACGAGCGGCGCATCTGGAGCGCGCTTGTTCAGCGCCGCAAGCGCGCTGCGCGCGGAAGCCACATCGCCTGAGGCCACGTGCGACTCAACCAGCGCCGACAGCAGGGAGTTGTATTCGAGCGCTGTGAGCTGGCCAGGCGCATGCTTTCGCGCGTTCGCAAGCGCCTCGCTCGCCGCCTTGAAGTCTCCGCGCCGCCCGAGGATCCGGCCCTTGAGCGACCACGCCTGTGCATCGCCAGGCACTGCGGCAAGCAGCTTGTCAATGTCGACGAGCGCGCCGTCGAAGTCACCGCCCAGCGCCTTGGTGTCAGCGAGACCCCGCCGCGCGCGCGCGGACTCGGGGCTGGCCGCGAGCGCGGCATTGAATGCATTGCGGGCGCCGTCGAGATCACGGGCGCCGATCAGCGCAAGCCCACGGTAGATAGCGAGGTCGGTCGTGTCGAGACCGGACTTGCCGCCGTCGAGAATCGCCAACAGAGCCGGGTAGTCGCCCTTGGCGAGATGGATGTCCGCGTCGATCGCGCCGACGTCCGCGGCGGGCGCATGGCTTTCGATCGCCTTCTGCAGTTCCTTCCCGGCTGCCTGGGCATCGCCCTGGCGCAGCGAAAGACGCGCCAGCATCAGCCTTGCCCGCACGTTGTCTGGCGTCGAGCCGAGTACATTCTGCAGCTCGATGGCGGCGGCGCGTTCTTCGCCGCTGGCGATGAACTTCTCCGCGCGGGCGATGTGGTCTTCGTCGCTGGCGAACCAGTCACAACCTGAAATCGTCAGCGCGCACGCCAGAACGGTGATTCGCAGAAACGTTTTCACCTGGTGTTCATCCCTTGCTCGTCCATCGACGTAGAGAATTCATTGAGCAGTGCTCGCGCGGCATCGCAGTCAGACGCGCACGCCGTGCGCAGCGCGACCACCGACGAGCCAGGCTGGCGCCGGAGCGAGGTGAGCCCGTACCAGAATTGCGCGACGATGCCGCGATCGGCGCGATGACCGTCAACGTCGTAGTAAAAGTGAATGACTGAGCGACCCTGCCCGCCCTGAACGACGAGTTCGCGCGCCACGCCCGAGGCAACGCCGCTTTCGGAAATGACGCTGCCGTCTCCAGGTCCGATGAGCGCATTTCCGTAGGTCACCATTTCCTTGTTCGCGCGTTGCGTGGCGTAGCTGGCGACAAACAGCTGCACGCGAGAGCCAGCGGCATTCGCGTACTCGGTGCTTGCTTCGCGATCGGCGCCGGCGAAGACCGGATTCCAGGGAGAAGAGAATCCGGATGACGCATCCCATCCTGGAATCGACTTGGGCAAGGTGATGCCATTTGACGCCAGCGAGGCAGATGCCGACGGGCGCAGGAGTTCTGAGGCCGGCGCGGCGAGCATGCACACAGTGGCAATGGCGATGCCAGGCGCGACGCGACGCGAACCGGCGGGCGCGGCCGCAACCGGCGCGGGACCTTTCGCCGCAGGCACAAATCTTCGCGCCAACAGGAAGAAGATCGTCATCGTCACGGCGAATACCGCCCAGCCGAAGTTGTAGTGCTGCTTGATGAGAGGGTGCTGCATGTTCGTGAGGTAGCCGGCGACCACGATGATGTAGACGCGCAGCCAGTTGGCCAGCAGCGCCAGCGCGCCGCCCAGGGCCATCAGGCGAATGCGCACCTTCATCGGGTCATCGCCCACTTCCCCGTACAACGACGCGAGAGCGAGCGCCACGATGAAAAAGTGGATGCCGCTGCATCCCCCGGCGACTTCGAAAACACCCGCCGCCAGGTGCACGAGATTGCCGTCAACGTAGGCGGGAATCGATGTGACCTTCAGCAGTAGCGCAACTGCCTTGACCGTCGCTCCCTGCAACAGAAAGTTGATCTGATCCCACGCGGGGATTGCGAAGATCAGGTAGCCGACCGGAAACCACAGCAGCAGCGCCATGCGCCGGCCAAACAAGGCCCACACGGAAAACCAGAGCAACGCCAGCAGCAGAAGTTGATGGATGAGCTCGATGCCAGCGTGCACCGCCACCAGCCAGGCAAGCCCGAGCATCGCCACCGACAACGAGGCGGGAAAGCTGGGCGACCAGGGTACGGAAGCGAGCCGGGCGCGCTTCCGCCAGACGAGCCAGATCGTCAGCGCCGCGATGATTGAACCGTGCGTGTAGGTAGTCTTGGCCGTGTCCGCCCACACTTCGATCAGCGAAAAAGCGCTCGGCCAATAGGCGAAGAACACGCCGACGAGCGCCAGCAGGATCGCGCTGGCAATACGCCAGCCGCGTTGCAATTCGCTGGTGCGGCAGATCATGAGCGACGACGGCGCCGCGCTCACTGCGGCACGCGCATGCCGAATTTTTCCATGAGGTCGTACAGCGTCGGTCGACTCACGCCGAGCAGTTCGGCGGTTCTCGAGATGTTTCCGTCGCTGATCGACAGGGCCTGGAGAATTGCCTGCCGCTCCGCCCGCATGCGCACTTCCTTGAGATTGAAGAACGACTCGTGCGAGTTGGCTTCCTTCAATCCCAGGTCCTCGGCGGTTATCACCGTGCCCTCGGCCATGATCAATGCCGTCTTCACCTTGTTCTCGAGTTCCCGTACGTTGCCGGGCCAGGCATATGCCTCGAGCGCGGCGGTCGCTTCTTCACTGAAGCCGCGTTTCGGCTTGCCGTGCGCGCCGGAGTACTTGCGCAGGAAGTGATGCGCCAGCACGGTGGCCCCGCCGCGCCGGTCGCGCAGCGGGGGAACGTTGATGGTCACTTCGCTGATGCGGAAATACAGGTCCTGCCGAAAGCGCTGCTCGGCGATCAGCGTCTTGAGATCCTGGTTGGTCGCGCAGACCACGCGCACGTTGACGGAAATTTCCTGGCGCCCACCGACGCGTTCAATGACGCGATTCTGCAGGAAGCGCAGCAGCTTGGCCTGCAAGGGCAGCGGCATGTCGCCGGTTTCATCGAGGAACAGCGTGCCGCCGTCGGCATGCTCGATCTTGCCGATGGTTTGCTTGACCGCGCCGGTGAACGCGCCCTTCTCGTGGCCGAACAATTCGCTCTCGAGCAACTGCTCGGGTATCGCGGCGCAGTTGATGGCGACGAAACGCCCTGCCTTGCGCGCGCTCTGTGTGTGTACCGCGCGCGCCAGTAGTTCCTTGCCTGTACCGCTCTCGCCCAGGATCAGCACCGATACGTCCGCGGGCGCCACCTTCTCCACCATGCGGCAGACCTTGAGCATCGAATCGTCGGTGGCGAAGAACCCCTCGAATGGCGTGTTGGAATGCGTGTCGCGCAATTGCCGATTCTGTTCTTCGAGCAGATGCATGTTGAACGCGCGACCGACGATGAGCCGCAGCACTTCGGTGTCCACGGGCTTCTGGTAGAAGTCGTAGGCGCCGAGTGAGACGGCGCGCACGGCGTTGTCCCGATCCTGGTTGCCGGTGACGACGATGACCTTGGTCTGCGGTGCGATGCTCAGGATCTCGCGCAGCGTCGCCATGCCTTCGGAAACGCCATCCGCGTCCGGCGGCAAGCCGAGATCCTGCAATACGACGGGCGGCTCGAATCGGCGCCATTGGGCGATGGCTTCGGTGCGCGAGGCGGCAATGAGCACCTCGTATTCATCAAAGCACCACTTGAGCTGCTTCTGCAACCCGACGTCATCCTCGACGATGAGTAGTTTGGGTTTGGCGTCGTTCACGACAACCAAATCGTCCGTTGATCTGATGTTGGCGACATCTGCCCCTCGATATTCCCTAACTGCTGAAAGCCGCAGGCGCTTTGGCGAGCGGCAGGATAATGGAAAAGGCAGTGCCGTCGCCGGGACTACTTTGCACTTCCACGTGCCCTCCCACGCTCTGCACATATTCGCGGACCTGGTAGGCACCGATTCCCATGCCCTTCGAGCCTTTGGTGCTGTCGAACGGCCGGAACAGCCGCTCGCGGATGAATTCCGCGTCCATCCCCACGCCCGAATCCCGCACCTCGAGCCTGACTTCACCGTTGGCAAGAACCAGCGCCACGTTCACGGTGCCCGCGGGCGTCGCATCCTGGGCGTTGCGCAGCACGTGGTCGAAAACCGCGGCGAGGCGTTCGGCATCGGCCAGTACGTGGACAGGTTCGTTCGAGGCGATCGTCAGCGTGGCCACTGGCGAATGCAAACTGCTTCGCGTCACTGCCTGGCGGACCAGGTCGTCCATGCACACAGGTTGAGGCTTGGCGCGGCCAGGCGTACTCCTCAGTTGTTCGATGAGCCGCGTCATACGGTCGACGGCATTGGCGATGGTGCCGATGGCGTCGTCGATGAATTCGGGATTGCGCTTGTGACGCCCGGCATTGGTGACGACTAGGCCAAGCTGCGCAACCGCGTTCTTGAGATCGTGCATCATGAACGCGGTCAGCCGGTTGTAGGCCTCGAACTGACGGCTCTCGGCGAGCTTGCGATCCGCTTCATGCTGCGCGAGCTGCGTCGCGACATGGCGCCCGACCGTTTTCAGCAGGTCCCGATCTTCATAAGTGAGATCGAATGGCGGCGGCGGTTCGTACAGCACGAAGAATCCGACCAGGCGGTCAAGCTCGAGCAACGCCGACACGATGGTCAGCGCAGGATTCGCCGCGAACCATCGCGGCAACTCGATGTTCCGGTAGACCGCGGGAGAGCGCCGGTATTCCTTCAGATCGATGATCCACTGACGCTCGCGAATGAAGGCCACCATGTCGCTGGCTGCGGCCACTGGCGCCAGCCCCGGAACCGCGTCGAGCTGGTTAGGCCAGGCGGCGACGGGAATGAACTGGCGCGCCTGCTCGTCGTGCACGAACAGGATTCCGCCGGGGCTCGAAAAAACCTGCGCGACCGCGCGCACGACGGTGCGGCGGACATCTTCATCCGCGCTCGACGAAAGCGTGTCGATGAAGCGCAGCCAGGTGATGCGATAGTCGTACTTGTTGCGATAGAAATGCGTCGAGATGAAGACGCGCAACCGGCGCAGCGGCGATTCCGACAGGAGCAGCGACACCAGGATGCCCATGGCCCCGCACAGAAAAACCATCTGCAGCCCGTTGCCCCAGCCGCCGCCATGGGCGCGCACGTAGTAGCCACCAACGGCCATGAGCGATAGATAGATGCCCACGGCTACGACCGCCGAACTGTAGAACACCACATGCCGTGAAACGAAGACGCGCACTTCCGACGCTGGCATCTTCCACACGCCCCAGGTGAATGGCGCGAGCAAGGTCGCCGCCACCAGCCCGCGCAGCGCCCAGGCGACGCCGTCGAGTTCGCCCAGCAACTGCGCCTGCGAGTACAGGAACAGGTCGTACGCAAAGAAACCGCCCAGGCCGATGAGGCACATGCGCAACTCGCGCGAGAGCTTCCCCGGGGTGAGTCGAACTACCTGCTCCGTGTTCACGAGGCCGACGAACGCGAGCAGCAATCCTGCGAATCTCAGCACGCCTTCGAGCGGCAGCGCATAGAGTCCGTAGTACTGGCCCATCCAGCCGGCAAAGGAATAGGCGATGGGCGCCACGCACACCGCGAGACTCAAGGTTCTCGACCAGCGCGGGGTTGCCGCCGGTGCCAGGACGCGAAGAACAGTCAGGAATGCGCTGTAGCGCAGGCCCTCGACCAGCATGGAGACCCAGCCGAGGTGAATGTCACGGAACGCCTGTCCGGCCAGCACCGCCGCCCACAGGACGCTGATGAAAGCGGCGAGTGATGCGCGGCGGGCAATATCGCCGTTGCGGCTCTTGACGAGCAACAGCATGCCCGCCGCCAGGGAGACAACTGCCGCGAGCAGGTAGCTATAGGTGCCAGACATGCGCAGCGAAGTCTCGACGAATGGACGTCGATTAACGCGACATAGAATCCCGCAAAAACAGGGAGCGTGAGGCGAGTCACACGAAATCCCGGAAATCGCTGTCGGCACCCCTTACAAAGCCCACGTAGCCTTCTGGCGCTAGCGAAGCGCTTCTCTGGCCTTTCAACCACTTACGCCCACTGGCACGCGCTGTGCTTAGTAATAGACAGACTGAAATTGAGTATTACGGAGAAAGTGACGATGAAAATGACGAAATGGATTGCACCGCTGGCCGTTCTGGGCGCAAGCCTGGGTGGCGTCGCGAATGCGGGTCCGGCGACTTGGGATGACTTCCACGATTTCACACCGGATCGCCTGGTGACGATCTGGAGTCCGGCGGTCTACACGCACGACATCACCGGCGACGGCTTCATCCCTGGTCTCGACCAGGTCGACAGTTACTCACTGACCTTCAACCTGTACGACGACCATGACAACTCGCCCGAGTTCGCCTTGTTCTCGCAGCCAGGCGATCTGCTCAGCGAGACGTTCTTCAGCGTGTCCGGCAACGAAGCCAGCAACAGCTGGACATTGGCCGGCGTGTGGCAGCTCGAAGCATCGGGGCGTCTGACGGTGGCGATCTCCTCGCTGCTCGGCGACTTCTACCTCGGCAGCTCGACGCTGACGGTCAAAGGACAACATTCGGTTCCGGAACCCGGTTCGCTCGCGCTGTTCGGCGCGGCGCTGCTCGGCTTCGGCCTGATTCGCCGCAAGCGCATCACCGGCTGATAATTCCGTCAGATATTGATGATCGATTGATGGCGGCCGAAAGGCCGCCATTTTTTTGGCTCGCGATTGCTAGCGCGCGCCCTTGCCGAGCAGGATGACTTCCACGGTCTGCATCAGGATCAGGATGTCGAACAGCAATCCATGGTTCTTCACGTAATACAGGTCGTACTGCAGTTTTTCGATGGCATCCTTTTCGGAGGCGCCGTACGGATAACAAAGCTGCGCCCAGCCGGTGATACCCGGCTTCACCGCGTGGCGTTCCGAGTAGTAAGGAATGCTCTCCGCCAGCTTCTGCACGAACTCGGGACGCTCCGGGCGCGGACCGACGAAGCTCATCTGACCGCTGAGCACATTCAGCAACTGCGGTAGTTCGTCGATGCGGGTCTTGCGAATGAAGCGGCCGACGCGCGTCACGCGATCGTCGTTGGCCCGCGCCCACACCGCCCCATCCTTTTCGGCATCGGTGCGCATGCTGCGGAACTTCAACACTCGGAAATTGCGATTGGCATAGCCGACGCGCACCTGGCCGTAGAACAGGGGCGCGCGCAGCCCGTCCTCGAGCTTGATGGCAAGAATGGTCAACAGCATCAAAGGCGAGGCGATCACCAGCAGGATCAGGCTGGCCAGCAGATCGAAGGCGCGTTCGGAATACCGTCGGATGACGTCTCGACGAAACCCTGGGCTGAATATCATCCAGCTCGGCACCAGGGTTTCCAGATACACCTTGCCAGTCTCGCGTTCCAGGAAGGTCGCCAACTCGGTGATCTCGACGCCCGCCAATCGGCAGTCGAGCAATTCCTTGAGCGGGAACTGCTGGCGGCGGTCATCCATGGCCACGACGATTTCATCGATCTGCAACGACTTGCAGAGCTCGATGATCGGCTTGTCGGGAGCGATGATCCGATCAGGCGGGATCACGCGATCTTCGATCTGCGACTGCATGAAGCCCACCACTTCGAAACCGCGCTGGTCCGAACGACGGCGCAACTGGTGAATACGCGCGGCATTGTTGCCGGCCCCGTACACCAGCACCGAACGCTTGAAGATGCTGTCGTCGATGATGCGGTTGGCGATGCTGCGGATCATCAATAGCAAGACTGCGCAGATGAGCCCAAACAGGGTTACCTGCGCGAATTGCGGTCGGTACTCCGGCGTGAGGCCGAGCACCATAGTGCCGAGAAGCGAACCCGCGACCACGCTCATGATGATTCGCAGAGCAACGCCGGACATGCTGTCTCGCAGACGCCGACTTAACAGTCCCATGGAAATCATTGAAAGCAATACGAACGCGCCCAGGACCGCGCTCTGAACCCAGGGCGTCAACGGACTCGAGGCCCGGGTTACCACCAGTTCAAACGCCAGCCAGCTGCTGGCAAAGATGAAGATGGATTCACTGGCCCATAACAACATGAGCCCGAAGTGCCAGTAGTGGCCAAACAATCTTATTCGCATCGGCCTGAATTCTAGGGGCCGCCCTGCGAGTCCGGGTGCCACCCGGCTGACGATTCGCCATAAATGAGCGATCGGTCGCAATGGCGACAATAGATGGCGTCCCCAAGGGGATTCGAACCCCTGTCGCCGCCGTGAAAGGGCAGTGTCCTGGGCCTCTAGACGATGGGGACGCAGAAACCAAATTTTGTCGAGTGGTGGAGCCAGACGGGATCGAACCGTCGACCTCTTGCATGCCATGCAAGCGCTCTCCCAGCTGAGCTATGGCCCCACGCGAGGCGCGGCAAGTTACGGTCAGGTGTCAGGTATGTCAAGCAAACAAAAGCGATTGCATCACATCGCAGCAGTTTGACCCGCCTCTACCGGTTCACCTTATTTCCCGGTCACGAGTCTCCCTGTGTCTGCCGCTGGTGACACGTTGAAATATGTTTTTTCTCACGTTCTACTTCACGCCGAGCAAAGGCATACCCGTCGTGAGGCGGGGACGCAAAGCTTCCGGTCTGAGGCGCCAAGTGGCGACAGATAGCGGGGTTGCCGGCAAGAGCCTGCGCAGATTGGTGCGCGCGCTGCCGTCTACCCGATGTCGTCGTCGCCGCTACCACGCCTCGGTGCTCATGTTCAGTCGGATTGACAGGATCAACATGCGAATTTGCGGCAAACACATTGCGATTCTCGCGCTGAGCGCGCTGACACTTGCCGCCTGCGGAGGTGGCGAGGAAGCCCTGGATGCCGTAGGCGGTCGTGCCGATCCTTCGAACCTTCCGCCTATCGTCGCCGGAACGCCCATCACCTCAGTTGCCGCCGGTTCGCTTTATTCATTCACTCCGACCGCGGCCGATCCTGAAGGCGATCCGCTGACCTTCAGTGCCACCAACGTGCCGGCCTGGGCAACGTTCAATTCCAAGACGGGTGCGCTGACCGGTACGCCCGCTGAATCGAACGTCGGCATGACGGGGATGATCACCATCGAAGTGAGCGACTCCAAAGCGATCGCACAGCTTCCCGCATTTCGTGTTCAGGTGAGCAGCGCCGCGAGCGGACCGCCAGCGGCCAATCTCCCGCCAACCATCGCGGGTACGCCCGCCACGGCCGCCACGGTTGGCCGAAGCTACACATTCACTCCGGTCGGAGACGATCCGGAAGATGGCATGCTCACTTACTCGATTCAGAACCGTCCGAGCTGGGCGACCTTCACGGCGGCAACCGGCACACTCACCGGCACTCCGACCACCGCCAATATCGGCAGCAGTGGCGCCATCATCATTGCGGTGACTGACGGACAGGCAACCGCTTCGCTGCAGTTCACACTCACGGTGGCCGCCGCGCCCGCAACGCCACCCGCGAATCGTTCACCGACCATCACCGGCACCCCGCGCACCAGCATCACGGCGGGCAGCGTCTACACCTTCGCGCCCGTGGGCAGCGATCCCGACGGCAACGCGCTGCGCTATTCGATCCAGAATAAACCGGGCTGGGCGTCGTTCAGCACCACCACCGGCCGCCTGAACGGCACGCCGACTGCGGCCAACGTCGGTACTTCGGCGCGCATCACGATCTCCGTCACCGACGGAACGGCGACCGTGACTCTGCCTTCATTCACCATCCAGGTGATAGCCCAAGCGAATCGTTCACCGACAATCTCGGGCTCGCCGCTGCTGTCGACGGTGGTTGGTCTGTTGTACAGCTTCCAGCCGAGCACTATGGATCCGGACGGCGATACGCTGACCTTCAGCATTCAGAATCGGCCATCGTGGGCAACGTTCAATACGGCCACGGGTCGACTGTCGGGTACGCCCGGACTGCTCGACATCCTCGGCTTCACCAACATCATCATCTCGGTGTCGGACGGCACGGCGTCGGTTTCGCTGCCGGCTTTCAACCTCAGCGTGTTGGCGCTGGCCAATGGTTCCGCGACGGTCAGCTGGTCCGCGCCCACGGAGAACACGGACGGCAGCGCGCTGACGAATCTCGCCGGGTATCGCATCCTGTACGGAACCAGTGCCGACCAGCTCGATCAGTCGGTCTCAGTCAGCAACCCGGGACTCACGAATTTTGTCGTCGACAATCTGAGCATCGGCACCTGGTACTTCGCAGTGGTGGTGGTGAATTCGGCCGGCTTCGAAAGCGACTTGTCGAATGTCGCAACCAAGATAATCCTGCTCTAGCGACGGCGCTTACGCAGACACAGCGCGGTCGAGGCGCGCCAGCGTGCGCGCCTGCCCGAGCAGCGACAGCGTGAGGTCGATGGGCGGCGAGACAGTGCCGCCCGAGACCGCCACGCGCAGCGGCTGCGCGACCTTGCCCAGGCCGAGCGTCTTCTCTGTCGCCAGCCCCTCGAGCACCGCGTGGATCGCCGGTGGAGTCCACTGCTCGACCGCGGCGAGACGCGCGCGCAGCTCGCCCATCAGGACCCGCGCCTCGGCGGTCAGATGCTTCTCCATCGCCTTCGGATCGAGCGCGATCTCCTCGCCGAAGAAGAAACGACTGTTCTCCGCCATCTCTTTCAACGTCTTGGCGCGCTCGCGCTGCGCCAGCACGATGCCTTCGAGCAGCCCGTCATCCTGCGAATAGACGCCGAGCCGTGCCAGATGCCAGCGCAGGTGCGGCACGATGTCTTTCGGCTGCGCCTTGATCATGTGTTGCTGGTTGAGCCACAACATTTTCTCGGGATTGAGCGCCGAGGCGGCCTTGTTGATGTCGCGCACGTCGAACACCGCGATCATCTCCTCGCGCGTGAAGTATTCCTGGTCGCCATGCGACCAGCCGAGCCGCACGAGGTAGTTGAGCAATGCCTCGGGTAGATAGCCCTGGTCCTGGTACTCGAGCACGCTGACGGCGCCGTGGCGCTTGGAAAGTTTGGCGCCGTCGGGACCCAGAATCATGGGCACGTGCGCATACACCGGCAGTGTCTTGCCGAGCGCCAACAGCATGTTCATCTGCCGCGGCGTATTGTTCAGGTGATCGTCGCCGCGGATCACGTGCGTGACGCCCATGTCGGCATCATCCACCACCACGCAGAAGTTGTAGGTTGGCGCGCCGTCCGAGCGCGCGATGATGAGGTCGTCGAGTTCCTTGTTCTGGAACGTGACCTGGCCGTGCACCACATCTTCGACCACGGTCGCGCCGTCCTCCGGATTCGCGAAGCGCACCACCGGCGAACGCCCGCTCGCGACACCGGGACCCTTGCCGTGACGACAACGGCCGTCGTAGCGCGGCTTTTGTTTGGCGAGCTGCTGCGCCGAACGCATCGCATCGAGTTCGTCCTTGCTGCAGTAGCAGTGATAGGCGGTCCCCGCCTTCACCATGTCGGCGATCACTTCCTTGTATCGGTCGAATCGCTGCGTCTGGTAGAACGGCCCCTGATCGTGCTCGAGGCCAAGCCATGCCATGCCTTCGACGATGACCTTCACCGCTTCCGGCGTCGAACGTTCGATGTCGGTGTCTTCGACACGCAGGATGAACTGGCCCTTCATGCGCCGCGCATACAGCCAGCTGAACAGCGCCGTGCGCACGCCACCGATATGCAAGAGGCCGGTTGGGCTGGGGGCGAAGCGGGTGACGACGGCAGTCATGAGGCGGGGACCTTGCGCAAGCAGGCTTTTCGGGGCGCGAATCGTAGCATCCGGACGGTGCACGCCGCCGGGTTCCTGACTGGCCTATGGTTGGGTGATTACCCCGCGCCGGTTGAACTCCATGAAAGCGTCGGCCGGTGCATTCGTCCCTGCTTCCACCATCAGGACATCGCGACCCTGTGTGAAAACGCGAGTCTGTGCCGGCACCTCACGATACTTGGCCTCGAGGAGCCGGCGATAGGCAGCGGCGAATTCGGCGGCGTCATCAGGCGTGTCCCAGCTGGTGTACATCAGCATGAGAAACTCGCCGCCGCCTTTGTGTCTGAACACTGCGTAACGGTCTCCGCGCCACCCGGCGGCGGCGGAATTGGCTTCCAGCCCGAATCCCTGTGCGCGGAAGACCAGGCGCCACTGACGTTCGCCAAGAACATTTTCGCGAAGCAGATGCCAGTCGGCGAACAGCGGATCCGGTTCGAACGACGGCCACGCAATGACCACCGGGGACTCGTGAGCGTTCCATTTGGCGGGATGCAGGATCTGCTCCGTCGATTCGGGTGGATAGAGGCGGTACAGCTTTTCGACTTCAGGCCAGCCCTTCTCGTGCAGCGCATGGATGAAGGCCATCCCGTCGAGATAGCTGCTGATGAAATTCTCCAGCATGAACGGCGGCATTCGTCTGCGCGCATCGATGGCCTGTTGCAGCCGGGCGCGCATCCTCACGGTCAGTGCCGGGTTTCGCAGGCTTTCGTCCCACTGCGCAGGACTCCACTCGCGCTGGGCTGCGACGATGTCGGCCAGCTGCTCGCGCATCGGCCGCACGTCTTTCGTGCCGAGACGCAGGTAGATAGAGCCGACATACAAGGCTTCGCCTTCGACGACCGCCTGCCGCGCCAGGACTTCATCCTCGTTGGCGCCGGGCTTTCGTGCCATGTCGAGCAGGTAACCCTTGAGGTCGAAATACTGATCCTGCAGGCCGTGATACAGCTCGTGAACGAACAGCTCGCGCTGTTCCCATTCATCCAGGTCGGCGAACTGAAGAAGCATGTCGGTGTCGGCGTCGTAGGCACCCGCGGCGAGGCTGGTCAGGTTGCCGAGGATCTCATCGAGAGGCCCGAGATCCGGCCCCCGATACAGCCCGAGAATCCTGACGACTGCCCAGTAGTCCTCGATCACGGGAGACTTCGCCAGCTCCCTCAGGATGAACGCGCGCGCCTGAGCCTTCGAAAACTGCCTGACCGCGACGCGATGCTTGAATGCCAGGCCGCGAATGGCGGCAACCTCCTTCTCGACCTCACGTGACGGGCCCTCGATCGAGGAAGACCGAAGTGTGCCGCCGGCCACCGCGGCTGCCAACAACAACCCGGCAATCAAGGGGTGACGCCATTTTTGAGGCAACAGCGAGGTCATTCGGATCAGAATACCCCGGCGGCACGGCGCGAATTTGATTCGTCTGCGAGCGGTCTTTACACTCTCGCCCCTCGCGGAAGGACGACACGTCCGGGCGGACGGTTAGCTCAGCGGTAGAGCACTGCTTTCACACGGCAGGGGTCACAGGTTCAATCCCTGTACCGTCCACCATTCACTCGCAGAAATGAAAACGCCCCTCTCTTTCGAGATGGGCGCTCCGCCGCCCTCCGGTCTGTTCGCGTTGGCCGGGACGCACCCCGGATCGTCATCTCTTCTTCTCAGTTACCGAAACCGCCCTCGTCCCAGTTCCAGCTGTCCCTGGCGGGCGACCCGGCTGGCGGCGGCGTCCTGGCCGAACCCGCGGACCTCCGCCAACTTCTCCGATTCCGCCAGCTGCGCCTAACAAGCTGGCGACGGTTAGCAAGGCGATTACACGAATGGAGTCGTCCGCCGATGGCACGGTGTCGACCAGCGCCACGTCCACACCACTCGGGTACTCGTTCCAACTTGCTGCGGGACAAACGCTGGCCGCCGGAACAGGGCGAATGTTCGCGGTGCAAATCAGCGGCAACGACACTCCGCCTCCCGCTTCGGGCGACGGCCGGTCCGTGAAAGACGCGAGCGGCGGCGGTGATCTGGCCGTCGCCTGCGGGAAACCACTACTGCCGCGCGCGCAGCGCGCTTCCCCCGCGGTACGCGCAACGTTTACTCTGCGGCACTGCACTGCAGAGTGGGAAGCGAATGCCGGCAGTCGAAACACCTGCGGTGAAATCCGCGCCGACCTGGCGCGCGTATGCGGCTGGCATGCGTGCTCACCATCGCTGTGCTGCTGGTGCGCCTGGCGCTCACCCCGTGGGTCGGCGACCGGCCGCTGCTCATCATCTTCTTCATCCCGATTTTAATCAGCGCCTACTACGGCGGACTTGGTCCGGGCCTGCTGGCCACTGCGATGGTCGGCCTGGTCACGGACTTCTATGTGCTCCCGCCCTTCGGCAGCCCGTGGTTCGACAAGCCCCTCGATTTCGCGCAGTGGCTGTTCATGCTGCTGGAAGGCGTGTTGATCAGCGTCCTGTTCGCCGACCTCGATCGTTGGCGGCAACGCTCGACGCGCGACTCCGCCACGGCCAGACAAGCCGCGACGGAACGAAAGGTGCGGGCCGGATTCCTGGTCGCACTCACTTTGCTCGGCACCATTGGCATCGTGAGCTATCTATCCGTCGTCAGGCTCAATGAAAACCTCAACCTGGTGGCGCACGCGCACCAGGTCATTTCGGTCATCGACGAAATGGCGGCCAATGCGACCGCCGCCGAAGGAGCACACCGGGCATTCATCATTTCCGGCGACGAAAAATACTCGCGGGAATTCGAGGACATCGCCGCCGGAACGAAACTGCTCGCCGCCCGACTCAAGACGCTGGTCGCCGACAACCCCGAGCAGGCGCAACGCGTCGATCCATTCGCGGCGGCGGTCGAGGCGCGTCACCAGCTCAGCCGCGCCGCCATCGGTCTGCGCCGACAAGGCGGATTCGCCGCCATCGAGGCGGCGCTCCACTACCCGCGCCCGGACCTTCCGCTAAAGGACGAGTTGCGTGCGCGCGCCATGGAGATGAAGGACTCCGAGCAGGAATTGCTCACGACTCGCGAACGCGGCGCGCGCGGCAATGTGGTGATGAGCCAGATCGTGATCGTCGGCGGCAGCGTCTTCGCGCTGATGTTCATCAGCCTGGCGTTGTACGTGATCCGTCGCGACTTCGCCGGCCGGCAGCGTGCTGAGGCCGAACTCGCGCGCTTCTTCGACCTGTCGCTCGACCTCTTCGTGATCGCAAGCGGTGACGGCTTTTTCAAGCGCGTCACGCCCGCGATCACCGACATTCTCGGCTACACGGTCGAGGAAGCGCTGCGCATCAGCTACATGGACATGATGCATCCCGACGACCGTCAGCGTGCGCAGGTGGAGCTGGCGCGCCAGATGCAGCACGGCGAACGCGTCGAGGATTTCGAAGCCCGCTTTCGCCACAAGGATGGCAGCTATCGCGTGCTGTCCTGGCGCTCGACGCCCCAGGGCGACCTCATGTATGCCACGGCGCGCGACGTCACCGATGGCGCGGCTGCCGCCGACGCGCTGCGCGAGGCGAAGGAGCAGCTCGAAGCACGCGTCGAGCAGCGCACGCACGAACTCGCGCAGCTCAACGAGACGCTGCGCAAGAGCGAACGGCGCTTTCGCGCACTCATCGAACACGGCTCGGACAGCATCGCGCTCATCGATGCCGACAACAAGATCCTGTATCTCAGCCCGGCGGTCGCCAACGTCGAGGGCTATCAACCGGAAGAGTTGTTAGGCCACTTCGGTACCGAGCACACTCATCCCGACGACCTGCCGCTCATCGGCGCCGCCGTCGAAAAGCTGCTCGCGCATCCGGGCAAGCCGATCTCGGTGATCTGGCGGCGTCGCCACAAGGACGGGCGCTGGATCTGGCTCGAAGGCGTGGCTACCAACCTGCTCGGCGACCCTTCGGTCGGCGCCATCGTCACCAACTACCGCGACATCACCGAGCGCCTGGCGCACGAGACGCGGCTCGGCGAACAACTGCAGCGGCTCGCGCTGATGTCGCGCATCACGCGTGCCATCGGCGAACGCCAGGATCTTCGCAGCATCTTTCAGGTGGTGGTGCGCAGCATCGAAGACGAGCTGCCCGTGGATTTCTGCTGCATCGGCATGTACGACCTGGATGAGAACCAGCTCACGGTCAGTTGCGTGGGCGCGCGTACCGAGCCCATCGCAAGCGCGCTCGGCATGACCCAGGACGCGGTGGTGCCCATCGACGAGAACGGACTGAGCCGCTGCGTTCAAGGGCACCTGGTCTATGAACCCGACATCACGACGAGTCGGTTTCCCTTTCCCCGACGTCTCGCCAGCGCGGGACTGCGCTGCATGTTGATTGCGCCGCTGCTGGTCGAAAGCCAGGTGTTTGGCGTGCTCATCACCGCGCGCCGCACGATCAACGCCTTCAGCAGCGGCGAGTGCGAGTTCCTGCGCCAGGCCAGCGAGCACACGGCGCTCGCCTCGCACCAGGCGCAACTGTACGGCGCCCTGCAGCGCGCCTACGACGACTTGCGCACTTCGCAGCAACAGGTCATGCAGCAGGAACGCCTGCGCGCGCTCGGGCAGATGGCAAGCGGCATCGCCCATGACATCAACAACGCCATCTCGCCGATCGCGCTCTATACCGAGGCGTTACTGGAGCGCGAATCGACATTGACCGAGCGCGGTCGTTCGCAGCTCGAGATCATCCAGCGCGCGATCGACGACATCGCGCAGACCGTGGCGCGCATGGGCGAGTTCTACCGGCAGCGCGAACCGCAGGTGTCGCTGATGCCCGTGGATCTCAACAAGCTCATTGGCCAGGTCATCGCCCTCACGCGCGCTCGCTGGAGCGACATGGCCCAACAGCGCGGCGCGGCGATCGAAGTACGCACGGAGCTCGCGCCCGATCTGCCGCCGGTCGCCGCGGTCGAGAGCCAGGTACGCGATGCGCTGATCAATCTCGTGTTCAATGCCGTCGACGCCATGCCCGAAGGAGGTCCGCTCACCATACGATCCGGGCTCGCCGCCGGCAGTCACTCGCAGATCGTGCTGCTCGAAGTCGAGGACAAGGGCCTGGGCATGGACGAGGACACGAGAAGGCGTTGCCTCGAACCTTTCTTCACGACCAAAGGGACACGCGGCACCGGCCTCGGCCTCGCCATGGTCTACGGCGTCGCGCAACGTCACGGCGCCAATCTCGAAATAGAAAGCGAACTCGGCAAGGGCACCGTGGTACGCATGACTTTCGCAATCGCGCCGACCGCGGTGGCGGTCACCAGCGGCAGTCATCGCGTGGCGGCCAGCCCGCTGCGCATCCTCATCATCGACGACGATCCGTTGCTGCTGAAGTCACTGCGCGACGCGCTCGAGACCGACGGTCACGACGTCACGAGTGCCAACGGCGGACAAGCCGGCATCGAGACTTTCGTGGAGTCACACGCCGAGGGGAAGCCCTATCCAGTGGTGATCACCGATCTCGGCATGCCGCACGTCGATGGCCGGAAGGTGGCGTCGACCATCAAGAGCAGCGTGCCGGCAACGCTGGTCATCATGCTCACCGGATGGGGTCGACGACTGGTTGCCGAGAGCGATGTTCCCCCGGGAGTCGACCAGGTGTTGAGCAAACCACCGAAGCTCATCGAGCTGCGTGCGGCTCTGGCGCGGGGGAACAAGAAATAGCGGTGCCGCGTGAATATCTCACGGACGCCGCCGCTTCGGCGGCGTTGAGAGTGGTCGCCAGGCCTCAATGAGAGTCGCGCTTGACGTCGGCCCCGCTACCGCCAACCAGTATGTCGAGGTCCGCTCCCAGGTGCGCCTGCTGCACGTGATCGACGTACAACTTGTACCAGCCGCGCGTTGGTGACGGCGCCGGCTTCCAGCCCGCGCGCCGTTGTGCGAGCTCGGTATCACTCACATCCAGGTGCAGGCGACGCGCGGGCACGTCGACTTCGATCATGTCGCCGTTGCGCACCAGCGCCAGCGGTCCGCCGGCCGCCGCCTCGGGTGACACGTGCAGAACCACTGCGCCGTAGGCAGTACCGCTCATGCGTGCGTCGGAAATTCGCAGGATATCGGTGATCCCGCGGCGCAGTAGTTTGGGCGGCAGCGGCATGTTGCCGACTTCGGCCATGCCCGGATATCCCTTTGGGCCGCAACCCTTGAGCACCATGATGGAGTGCTCGTCGATGTCGAGATTTTCATCGTCGATGCGCGCGTGGAAATCCTCGATGCTCTCGAACACTACTGCGCGGCCCTTGTGTTGCAGCAGGTGCGGCGAAGCGGCCGATGGCTTGATCACCGCGCCATCTGGCGCGAGATTGCCGCGCAGCACCGCGATGCCCGCGTGCGCCTTGAACGGTTGTGCCAGTTCCTTGATCACTTCGCGGTTCCAGCACGGCGCGTCGGCGATGTTCTCGCCCAATCGCCGGCCATTCACCGTCAACGCCGTGCCGTCGAGCACGTCCTTGATCTCGCGCATCACCGCCGGCAGGCCACCCGCGTAGTAGAAATCTTCCATGAGGAATTTTCCCGATGGCTGCAGATTCACCAGGCAAGGAAGCTCGGAGCCAACCTTGTCCCAGTCATCGAGCTTGAGCGGCACGCCGATGCGCCCGGCAATGGCCAGCAGATGAATGACCGCGTTGGTCGAACCGCCGATGGCGGCGTTCACGCGGATCGCATTTTCGAATGCGGCTCGCGTGAGGATTTTCGACAGGACCATTTCCTCTTCGACCATCTCGACGATGCGCCGGCCGGTGAGCTGTGCCTGCCGGTATCGTCGTGCGTCGACCGCCGGAATCGCCGCGTTGCCCGGCAGTGCCACGCCGAGAGCCTCCACCATGCTCGCCATCGTCGAGGCCGTGCCCATGGTCATGCAGTGGCCCTTCGAGCGATGCATGCACGATTCGGCGGCGATGAATTCCTCTTGAGCCATGCGCCCGCCGCGCACGTCTTCCGACATCTGCCACACACCCGTGCCCGAGCCAATCTGCTTGCCGCGGAATTGCCCCGACAGCATCGGCCCGCCGGAGAGCCCGATGGTGGGAAGGTCGCAGCTTGCGGCGCCCATGAGCAGCGCCGGCGTGGTCTTGTCGCAGCCCATGAGCAGTACGACGCCGTCCAGCGGATTGCCGCGGATGGACTCTTCGACATCCATGCTGGCGAGATTGCGGAACAACATGGCGGTCGGCCGCAGCTGTGTCTCGCCTAACGACATCACCGGGAATTCGAGCGGAAACCCGCCCGCTTCGTAGACGCCGCGCTTCACGAACTCCGCGAGTTCACGGAAGTGACCATTGCAGGGGGTCAGCTCGCTCCAGGTGTTGCAGATCCCAATGACCGGCCGACCGTCGAACAAGTCATCGGGATAACCCTGGTTCTTGATCCAGCTGCGATGCAGGAAGCCATCTTTCCCTTCTCTGCCGAACCAGGCCTGACTGCGTCGAGCGCGCTTTTTTGGAACGTCCATCGCGCGCGAGCCTACAAGGCGCACACATACGCGAGTAATAGTTTTCTAATTCAGAACCATACAAGCTTTGGCATGCCGGAAAGGCGCGCACACGCTCAGGAAATATTTTTCATCTCCAGCGCACACCCATAACTACTGACCGCCGCGGTCTTCAGCGCGCGCAGCAACACGGTAGCTGCCGGTGACAGCAGCCAGTCGGTGCGCGTGATGATGCCAAAGGCGTCCATCGCACACGACAACTGCATCGGCAGAATTGCGACCATTCCGTAAGTGGCGTAGTAGCGTGCGACCTCGGTCGGCACCACGGCAATGAAGTCGGTCTGCTGCAACATCTTGGTCACGAACAGCAGCGATGCGGTTTCGATGAGCTGGCTTGGCGGCGCGAGCCCCGCTTCGCTGAACATCAGGTCGAATCGATGGCGCAGCACGCTACCGGCGGGCGGCACGATCCAGGGTCTTTTTTCCACGGTCCTGAGGTCGAGCCCGGCGACATTCAGCAGCGGATGTCCGGGCCGCACGACGGCAGCGACCGGCTCTTCCGCCAGTCTCTCGTACCGCAGTCCGGTTTTTTCCTGACGCTCGAACAGGCGCCCGATCATGATGTCGATCTTGCCCTGGGCAAGTTGTTCGATGAGGACGTCGCTCGACTCGACGTGCAGCTCCACGCGCAGCTTCGGGTTCTCGCGCGCCACGGTGATGATGGCCTGGGGAATCAGGCTGAGCGCCGGGCCGGTGATCGCGCCCAGGCTCACGTGGCCGGAAAGACCGGCCTTCAACGCGTCGATTTCCTGTCCCGCCTCGCGCAACGATGACAACGCGATGCGTGCATGGCGAATCATCGTTTCGCCGTACCAGTTGGGCCGCATGCCGCGCGGCTGACGCTCGAACAACGAAACGCCGAGCATGTCCTCGAGGTCTTTGAGCAGCTTCGACGCCGCCGGCTGCGACATATTGAGCACCTCGGCCGCGCGATGAATGTTCCCTTCGTCGCAAATCGCGGTGAGCAGCATCAGCTGGCGCGTCTTCAGACGCGCGCGAATAAACCAGGGTGTAGCCGTCGACATGTCGTTCGTTCCCCCCCGCCCCAACCATCTATCTACCGATGAATATAGCTCAGTAGCAATCTCGGGCTTGTTGGATATCGATACGAATCTCATCATTCCTCTCTTGCGACTCATCCAATTCCTCGATGACGGCGGCCGACCGCGCGTGGGCCGAATCACTGCTGATGGCGCCAGCGTCGGAAGTGTTGGCTCATTTGAATCCACCTATGCGCTCGCGCAGGCGGCAATGGCCGCAGCCGAGCCACTGGACACGTTCGCCTCCAACCGGGCCGAAGCGGCAACCATTGGTTATGCCGACTTGTTGAAGGGCAACCGTCTTCTGCCGCCGCTCACCCACCCGGATCCGGCGCGCTGCCTGGTTTCAGGCACCGGGCTCACGCATTACGGCAGTGCGTCGGCGCGCGACAACATGCACAGGAAACTGGTAGCGACCGCGGACTCGTTGTCCGATTCGATGCAGATGTTCAAGTGGGGAGTCGAAGGTGGACGCCCGGGCGGTGCCGAGCCAGGCGCGCAGCCGGAGTGGTTCTATAAAGGCGACGGCGATTGCGTCGTCGGTTGCGGGCAGGCGCTGCGCTCCCCGTCGTTCGCGCTCGATGGTGGCGAAGAACCGGAGATGGTCGGTCTTTACCTGGTCGGTCCGGATGGCTCGCCCCGGCGGCTAGGCTTCGCGATTGGCAACGAATTTTCCGATCATGTCACCGAACGCAGGAACTACCTGTACCTTGCCCATTCCAAGCTGCGCACTTGCGCAGTCGGACCGGAGTTGCGCACTGGTGCGGCTCCGGCGCACATGGAAGGCGTGAGCCGCATCCGGCGGGCGGCAAGCATCATCTGGGAACGGCCCTTCCTCACTGGCGAGAACAACATGTGCCATTCACTCGCCAACCTCGAGTACCACCATTTCAAATATGCCGCGCATCGCCGTCCGGGCGACGTGCACCTGCATTTTTTTGGCACCGCGACCTTGAGCTTCGCCGACGGTGTCGCCGCCGAGCCCGGCGATATTTTCGAAGTCGATCTGCCGGATCTCGGCGCGCTGCTGCACAATCCTCTAACGCGCGTCGCGGGCGGCTTTGCCTTCGGCGACGTACGCCCGCTCTGACCAACGACAAACTACTTGCACGGGGGAACGATGAAACACTTCATGCGACTTGCGCTGGCCTTGAGCGCCGCGATACTGGCGGGCTGTTCGGGCGGGACACCCAAGGCCGCGGGCGATGCCGCCAAACCCATCGTGCTCGGCTTCAGCCAGATCGGCGCGGAGAGCGAATGGCGCACCGCCAACACTACCTCGGTGCAGAGCGCCGCAGTCGATGCGGGTATCACGCTGCGATTCTCCGACGCGCAGCAGAAGCAGGAGAATCAGATCAAGGCGCTGCGCTCTTTCATCGCCCAGCGCGTGGACGTGATCGCGTTCTCGCCGGTGGTGGAAACCGGCTGGGAAACCGTGCTGCGGGAAGCCAAGGCGGCAAACATCCCCGTGATCCTCACCGACCGGGCCGTCGAAGTCCCCGACGACTCCTTATATGTGTCGCTGATCGGCTCGGATTTCGTCGAAGAAGGCCGCAAGGCCGGTCGCTGGCTGCTCGAGACCAAGAAAGATGTGCCGGGCGACATCAACATCGTCGAGCTGCAGGGCACCGTCGGCTCCGCGCCCGCGAATGATCGCAAGAAAGGCTTCGCGGAAATCGTCGCCGCGGATCCGCGCTTCAAGATCATCCGCTCGCAGACCGGTGATTTCACTCGCGCCAAGGGCAAGGAGGTCATGGAGGCCTTCCTCAAAGCCGAGGGCAAGAAAATCAACGTCCTGTTCGCGCACAACGATGACATGGCCATCGGCGCCATCCAGGCCATTGAGGAAGCCGGCATGAAGCCCGGCGTCGACATCACCATCGTCTCCATCGACGGCGTCAAGGGCGCGTTCGAGGCAATGATCGCCGGCAAGCTCAATGTCACGGTGGAATGCAGCCCATTGTTAGGGCCGCAGCTCATGGCGGCGGTGAAAGACGTCGTGGCGGGCAAGCCCATTGCGAAGCGCATCATCACCGAAGAATCGGTCTTCCCGCAGGAGACCGCCGCGCAGGTGCTGCCAACCCGCAAGTACTGACGCGCGCGTGGCGATGCGTTCGTTCGGGTTGCTGGAAGATGGGCGCAGCGTCGAAGCCATCACGCTCGGCGCACCGGACGGTCTGCAGTTGGAAGTGCTGACGTATGGCGCGATCCTGCGCCGCCTCACCTATCCAGTGCGCGGGGTGCGGCGCGACCTGATTCTGCATTTCGACCAGCTGCAGGAATATGAACGCGATCGCGCCTACGTGGGCTCGCTGGTGGGGCGCTTTGGCAATCGAATTGCTGGCGCGCGATTCGATCTCGACGGCAGGACTCATCGGTTGACGGCGAACGAAAGCGCGAATCACCTGCACGGCGGCGCACTGGGGTTCGGCAAGCGCGTGTGGCAGGTGCTCGATATCAGTGAGAATCAGGGGCGGCGGGTCGTGCTGGGTTATCACTCGCCCGACGGCGAGGAAGGCTATCCCGGTGCGGTCGACGCCACCGTCGAACTCACGGTGGAGCCGAACGTACTCTCGATCGCGCTGGGCGCGCGCAGTACCGCCGCCACGCCGATCAACCTCACCTATCACCCGTACTTCAATCTCGCCGGCGACTTCGGTGAGTCGGCCACCGAGCAGCTCCTGCGCATTCCGGCCACCCACTATCTACCGGTCGTCGCCGGACTGATTCCCAGCGGCGAACGCGCGGCGGTGGAAGGCACAACCTTCGACTTTCGCGTCAGCCGCCGGTTGCGCCCTCCGGTCACGCCGCATCCGCAGTTGGCGCTTGCCGGCGGCTATGATCACTGTTGGGTGCTGGCGCCGGATGCGGACTGCGCCTGCGAGCTGGCTTCCGCCAATCGCGACCTGCAGCTCACGATGACCGGCGGCCCGGGGCTGCAGTTCTACAACGGGCAGTTCCTGTCGCGCACGCACCCGACCCTGGGCAGCGGCGTGATCCTCGAGCCGCAGGGTTTTCCGAACGCGCCAAATGAGCCGAAATTTCCGCCATCGATCCTGCGCCCGGGCGAAACCTATCGCACCGGCATCGAGTATCGGTTGTTCGCGCAGTAAGATGCCCAGCGGGATTTCGATCGACACGCACGAGTTTCCGGAGCATCGCCCCATGAAAAGCAAATCGAGCCTTGGAATGGCGCCGCGTCGATGACTTCCACTCCGCACACGCGCCGGGACGCCATGAAACTGCTTGGCGCGGGCGCCGCGGCTGTGGCCGCGCTGCCGTGCAGCGGCGCATCTGACCTGGCCCTGCTCCCCAACCCGTCTGCACCCAGGTTCTTCGGGCTCGCGCAAGTCCGGCTGGGTGAAGGGCCATTCCTCCGCGCGCAGAAGCTCGACGCAGACTATCTACTGCGGCTTGAACCGGACCGGATGCTGCACAATTTTCGGGTGAACGCGGGGCTCGAACCCAGGGCGCCGGTGTACGGCGGCTGGGAGTCCGTGGAGCCGTGGATCGAAATCCGCTGCCATGGTCACACGCTCGGGCACTACCTGACCGCCACCGCCTGCATGTTCGAATCCACCGGGGATGCGCGGTTTGCCGAGCGCGTCGACTACATCGTCAGCGAACTCGCCGCCTGTCAACAGCAGACCGATGGCTGGCTGACGGCCTTTCCCGACGGCGTCGCGCCGCTGACTGACAGCCTGGCAGGCAAGGCATTCGCGGGAGTGCCGTGGTACACGACGCACAAGGTGATGGCGGGTCTGCGTGATGCCTACCTGCATCGCGGCAACCAGAAGGCACTCGAGGTGCTGGTGAAATTCGCCGATTGGATCGATGCCGGATCGACCAGCATCCCGTTGGCGCAGTTCCAGAAAATGCTGGATCGCGAACACGGCGGCATGAACGAAGTCTGCGCGGACCTGTTCGCCATCACGAACGAGCCCCGGTACCGGGCCATGGCGCTCCGCTTCTCGCATCGCGCATTGCTCGAACCTCTGGCGGCGTCGCATGACGAGCTCGATGGCTTGCACTCGAACACGCAGATTCCCAAGGTCATTGGTTTCAGCCGTATCGCCGCCGTGGCACATTCAGAGGAACACGCCAGGGCGGCGCATTTTTTCTGGCAGACAGTGGTGAAAAAGCGTTCCTTCGCCACTGGAGGCCACGGTGACGCAGAGCATTTCTTCCCGACGAATCAGTTTCCGCAGCATCTCCAGTCCGCCAAGACCATGGAGACCTGCTGTACTCACAACATGATGAGGCTCACGCGCTCGCTCTACTCGCGTGAGCCGCTCGTCGAACACTTCGACTACTACGAACGCGCGCTCTACAACGGAATCCTCGCCGCGCAGGATCCCGCCAGTGGCATGAACACCTACTTTCAGTCGACGCGGCCCGGGTACGTGCGCCTCTATCACACGCCGTTCGACTCGTTCTGGTGCTGCACCGGATCCGGCATGGAGAACCACGCGCGCTATGGTGACTCCATCTACGCGCACGACGCCGACACGTTGTACGTCAACCTGTTCCTCGCCTCGACGCTGAACTGGCGCGAGCGAGGGCTCACACTCACTCAAACCACGCGCTTCCCGGACGCCGACACCACGCGGCTCGAATTCACCGCGGCGAAACCGCAGGCTTTGAAGCTCGCGATCCGCCATCCAGGCTGGTGCGCCGCAATGAGTGTCACCGTGAACGGCAAACGCACGATCGTGAGCCGCCGACCCGGCAACTACTATTGGTTGCACCGGACCTTCCGCTCAGGCGACGTCGTCGAGGTGAGATTGCCGATGGCGCTCCAGGCAGTGCCCCTTCCGAATGCTCCCGACCATGCCGCGCTCATATACGGGCCCATCGTGCTCGCCGGCCGCCTCGGCACGCAGGGACTCGCGTCCGGCTCTCAGTTGATCGTGAATGAACGCGAATCGGGCCAGATGCTCAACGAATCCGTGCCGATTCCGCGCTGGAGCCGCCCGGTCACCGAGCTCGTGACCAGCACCGTGCGCACCGATGCCGACACGCTGCGCTTCAACACGAGCGGGTTCGATGGCGGCGCCAGCATCGAACTCATCCCCTGGTTTCGCGTCGCACACGAGCGCTACAACCTCTACTGGGCGACGACGAATCCCGCCTGACGGGGCGGCGCCTGCCGCCGTGACCTGCGTCGCGCGGGCGCTCAGGACTTCGAGCCCCGGTTGCCACCAGTTCCCGCCCGCCGCCTGCCCGCCGCTCTAAACCCCGGAAAAGCGCGAACTGGAGCCTTTCCTAGGGACCCCCCGTGTGACCCGCGTCACCGTGGTTTTGTCACATACCCGCCAAGATTCCCCTCGTGCCAATGAGAGAAACCGTCCGAAAGCGTCGGCGGGGGCTCATTGCGCGTGAGGGAGTTAACTGTGGCCATCCATAAAGTCCTGATCGTCGACGACGCGCGCCCGGATCTCATGAATCTCGAGAAGATCGTGAGCGGCGCCGGCTATATCACGCTCACGGCAACCAATGGCCAGCAGGCCGTCGAACTGTCCAAGTCGCAGATGCCGGACGTCATCCTCATGGACGTCAACATGGACCAGATGGACGGCTTCGCCGCCACGCGTGCCATCAGCGGCGACGCCTCGACCAAGGGCATCCCGGTGGTGCTCGTGACCAGCAAGAACCAGAAGGCCGACCGTGTGTGGGCCCAGATGCTCGGCGTGAAGGGCTATGTCACCAAGCCCTACACGCCAGACCAGATTCTCAGCGCCATCACCGCCTGCGCCTGAAGACCGATCGCCAGGATGAACGCCAACTTCGCTGCCTCGCTCGGACTTCCACCATTACCCGCGGAACTCGCGGCGCTGGGTGTGCAGTCAGGTCCGATCGAGGAAAACCCGAACGACATCGTCCGCCAGGCGTTCCGCATTGGTCACATGCGTCTACTCGCGCCGTTCGCCACTGCCAGCGAGCTGGTCGAAATGCCGAACGTCTATCCATTGCCGCACATGTCCGCGAATCTGCTCGGCCTGGTGAATCTCCACGGCCGCATCGTGCCGCTGTTCGATCTCGCATCCCTGTTCGAGACACAGCATCC
Source organism: Pseudomonadota bacterium (assembly GCA_039930985.1). GTDB lineage: Bacteria > Pseudomonadota > Gammaproteobacteria > Steroidobacterales > Steroidobacteraceae > CADEED01. Next base: position 3,834 of record JBDTSV010000194.1, on the reverse strand, counting down.
GCCGCGCGAGAAACGCATGGTGCTGGTGTTCGGCCGCGACGCATCAGCGTTCGGCGTTCTCATCGACGGCCTGCCCAGACGCATGGTGTTCCAGCCCGAAAACGAAATCATTGCGCCAGAACTCTCGGCGGCCGCGGCCACGGCAGTGGTGGCGACCTATTCAAACGGCCAGGACGCCTGGTTCGAATTCAACTACGCGCATCTACTCGACCAACTCGTGAGCTAACCCATGGCCGTTCGCAACCTCTTTGGCGCCCAGTCGATCCGGCAGAAACTCCTGCTCGGCACACTGTTCCTCGCCATCATCCCGGTGGCCGTCACCTCGATCATCGTCGGTCGCGAGTCGCTCAATTCCGGCAGAGCCGCGCTCGAAGCGCAGGCGCGCGAAGCGCTGATCGCGCAGCGCGCTTCGAAAGCGGCACAGATCACCGACTACTTCGACGCGCTGTCCAACCAGGTGCAGGTGCTCGCCGCTTCGCCCGATGTGGTCGCCGCGATGCGCGACCTGCCAACCGCCTACGACAACTCGGTACTCAACGTCGCCGATCTGCCCGCCGAACGCGCGCGCCTCGCCAAGTACTACACCAACGACTTCATGGGCGAATTCCAGAAGCGCAACACCGGCCGCGTGGTCAACGTTGCCGACACGGTCGCGAACCTGCCCGATCTCGCGATGAACCTGCAGTACCAGTACATTGCCGCCAACCCGAATCCGCTCGGCAGCAAGAACAATCTCGATCACGCCAACGACGGCTCGCGCTACAGCGAGATGCATGGCGCCATTCATCCCTACCTGCGCACCGCGCTGCGGCAGTTCGGACTGTACGACATCTTCCTGGTGGAACCGCGCAACGGCACCGTCGTATACACCGTGTTCAAGGAGCTCGACTTCGCCACCTCGCTGGTGAGCGGTCCGTATACCAAGACACGCCTCGGCGACGCGTTCCGCGCCTCCTGGGCGCTCGACAAACCCGGCATGGTGGCGCTGTCGGAGTTCGGTGAATACCTGCCCTCCTACAACGACCAGGCCGCCTTCCTCGGCACGCCCATTTTCGAGGGCGGCAAGAAGATAGGCGTGCTCATCGTCCAGGTGCCCATCGACAAGATCAATTCGGTGATGACGCATGAAGGCAAGTGGAAAGAACGCGGCCTCGGCGACACCGGCGAGACCTACCTCGTGTCGGCGGCCGACGGTACGCCGCGTTCGGTCGCGCGCCTCGCCGTGGAAAACATTGCCGCTTACGCCGCGAGTGTGAGCGAAGCGGGCTTTGCCAAGGGTCTCGCCAATGCGGTGCAGACCAAGGGCACCAGCATCGGTCTCGTGCCCATCAAGACCCAGGCGACGCAGGATGTATTCGAAAAGGGCGCGACGAGCTTCGGCGTGTATCCGAACTACGCCAAGAATTCGGTGCTGGGCGCCTATGCGCCGCTGAACGTGCTCGGCCTCAAGTGGGCCATCATTGCCGAGATCAAGGCCACCGAAGCGTTCGCGCCGGTAACCAAGGTGCGCGAGAAGGTGGTGGTCTGGTCGACCGGCATCGCCGTGGCGTTGTTAGGCTTGGGCCTCCTGATCGCGTTCTCGCTGCTGCGCTCGGTGACGAAGCCGATCACCAAGATGCAGCAGACCGTGGCCGCGATCGCCGATGGCGACTACGCCGCCCGTTCACAACTGGGTGGCGACGACGAATTCGGCCAGTTGTCCCGCGCTTTCGACAACCTGCTCGACGACCGCGTGGCGCGCCTCGCCGATGCCGAGCGCGAAAACGAAGACTTGAACAATTCGGTGGTGCAGCTACTGCAAGCCGTGGCGCAGCTCTCCAACAAGGACCTGACCGCCAAGGCGCCGGTCACCGCGAACGTGATCGGCACGGTGTCCGACTCCATCAACCTTCTGGCCCACGAAACCGGCCGCGTGCTGTCCGAAGTGACCAGCATCGCCGCGCAGGTGAAGCTCTCCACCGAACGCGTCAAACGCCAGGGTGAATCGGTGACCGCAACGGCCGCCGCCGAACGCTCGGACGTCGAACGCGCCGGCGAGAACCTGGCGAACGCTTCGAAAATCATGACCCAGGTGGCCGAGCTCGCCGCCGCCTCCAACCGCGCCGCCGAACAGGCGACCACCTCGACGACCACCGCGCTCAGCTCGGTCAACGAAACCGTGAAGGGCATGGAAGGTATTCGCGAATCCATCGCCGAGGCGGAAAAGCGCATCAAGCGACTGGGCGAACGTTCGCAGGAAATCACCGGCATCGTGAACCTGATCAACACGATCGCCGAACGCACCCACGTTCTCGCGTTGAACGCGTCCATGCAGGCGGCCGCCGCCGGTGACGCGGGCCGCGGATTCGCGGTCGTGGCCGAAGAAGTGCAGCGCCTCGCCGAGAGCTCACGCCAGGCGACGCAGCAGATCGCGCAACTCGTGAACAACATTCAGATCGAGACATCGGACACGATCAACACCGTCAACAAGACCATTGCGCAGGTGGTGCTGGGTTCGGAGATCGCGGCGCGCTCGGGCGCGCAGATGCGCGAAACGCAGCAGTCCACCGCGTCGCTGGTGGAGCTCGTGAAGCGCATCACCTCATCGGCGCAAGTGCAGATGAAGATCACCACCGAGCTGCGCAACCGCGTGCACCAGATCGGCGCCAGCACGGAAAAGACCGCGGCGGAGATTCTGCTGCAGTCCGAAGCCACCGCCGACCTGTCGAGGTCCGCCGATCGTCTGGTGGAATCGGTGCGAGTGTTCAAACTGCCGGCCGTGGGCCGCGCCGCCTAACAAGAGGTACGAGACGCAAAGATGCGAGGACAGGACCTCCTCACTGCGCTGGCCGACGAGCTCCAGGGATTGGCACCCGAGCTCGCATCTGCGTACGACTCGGGTTCCTCAGGGGAAACCGCAGTCGTGGCGCAGGCCAACCATTCCTATGTAACGTCGGTCGCGCGCCTTTCTGAAGCCGCGGGCTACATGGGACTCGGCGGCGTGCAGCGTATCGCCGCCTCCGTGCTTTCCAATCTCGAACACCTGAGCGCCGACGACCAGGACGCGCGCGTGCTGGTGCGGCCCTTCTTCACCGAATGGGCGCAATTGCTGGAGTCGCACCTGCGCAATGCCAGCGCCGCGGGGCCGGTGGAATCACTGATCGCACATTTCGGCGGCGGCTGGGTTCCGTTGCCGCTCGATGATGGCGCGCTGCAGGAACTGCGCGCCGAATTGTCGGCGGCCAGTGGAATCGGTGCGGCGCTCGACGAGACCGAACAAGCCGCCCCGGAGGCGCTCGAAGCCGCGGATCTCGTGCTCGAAGTCTCCCCGGACGTCGATGGCGCGCTGATCGATGCCTTCCTGCACGACTCACCGCCGCAGGCGGCCGAAGTCACGCAGTCGCTGCAGGGCTGGATCGCCGACCCCACGCACACCGAACTACTGCGCAATGCCAAGCGCGCTGCCCACACTCTCAAGGGCTCGGCGAATATCCTCGGCATCCGCGGCGTGGCCAAGCTGGCGCACCGCCTCGAGGACATCCTCGAAATCTGCGAGGCCGAAAGCACCCCTCCGTCCTCGCTGCGCGCCCAGGCGCTCATGTCCGCGGCTGACTGCCTCGAGCAAATGATCGCCGCCGTCGCCGGCGAAGACCAGGCTCCCGAAAATGCCATGAGCGTCGTCGAGATTCTCGATGCCGCGCGCAACAACGACGCTTCCGACACGGTGCGCCAGCGCTCGCTCGAAGCGCCGGCCGTGCCCACAGAATTTGCGCCGCAAGCCGTTGCGTCAGCCGCGTCGGTGCGCGCCGCGCCCGTCGCCACGACGCGCGTGCCGACGCAACTGCTCGACAACCT